>CAYWOD010000098.1:0-12786 GCA_964459805.1 uncultured Pirellulales bacterium | reverse complement strand
GTGTAGCGTAAGCCTCTTTTCGACTGGTGGGTGGAAAGAAGCGAACTCTCTAAGCCTGGATTTTCCCGCAGATGGCTCACTAACGGCACAAAACCGTCGAATACACTATCTTATCAGATCCGGCCCGAAACTTCCGGCGTCTTTGCTCCTTTGAAATTTCTGCGTGACCGGGACACTGTTTTGCGCCTATTATGGTGGGAAGCGACTCAAGCTCATAGAAAGAGATTATGAATTTTGCACAAGCCTTTAGAACGAGATTTGGAAAGGAGAAATGACAATGAGATCGGCAAGAACCATAGCGATTTTGGCTGGTGTGGTCTTTCTGGCTCTGTGCCTGGGGGGGCATTCTGCCGGGAAGGCAGCTCCGGCCCCGGTGAAGCGCCTTGAGCAGGCCAAAGACCCGCACAAGGACTCAGTGATCCTGGTGGAAGCGTTCATGGTGCAGGTGCAGCTTTCAGAACTGTATGATTTGGGCGCGCCTGCAATTAGTGAAGGGTCTAAATCAGTTTCCGTGGACCACATTCTCAAATGCTTGAAGGAACGTGACGCTGGAGCAGTTACAGCGGGCGCAAAGGTGGCAGTTGGCCAAGGCGACCGAGCAAAGACAGATTCGATTGTCCGGCAGGGCTTCTACGTGGGTCCGTTAAAACAGAGGAAGTTGGAGTACATGGACCTTGGCACGTCTCTTATGGCTGTGGCGGAAATCCAACGTGAGGGAAGGATATTTCTGGAATTGGATTTCAAGCACAGTGGTCTGGAAGAAAGCCACGCTGATGATGACATAGGGCCTACAGTTGTAGAAAGAACTTGGTCCAGCAGACTGTTTCTTGATCCGGGAGACCCGACCTTAGTTGGAGCGACTCAGGGTCAGGAGACGGTGGTGTTTTTGATAGTCACTGCAAATATCAAGAAGTAGTGGCAAGTGGGAGCCGTAGATTCCCGTTCAAGAGAAATCCCGGCTGTGAATGAGAAAGAGCCGGCCTTTACCGGCCGGCTCTTTTTATCGTGGCATATTGTGGGTCGCCATACGGCCTGATGGTGACAAGACAATCGGCCGCAGCGGCATCACTTCAACTTGATGGGCACGCCCTTCTCACGGGCCCGCGACACAAACGCCTTTATCTCTTTCAACAGCATTTCCATCTGCTCGGCATTGTCAAGCAGACCCTCGTAGAATTTCCCATCATTGAGGAATCTACCGGCGGAGCCCTGCCCGCTGTTTACCTTCTCCAGAATCACCCGCACCTCAGAAAGCGACTTACTGAGCTGGCCGCTCGTATCGACCAACGCGGTAACAAGCCTTTCGGCCTTGGCATCGGTGCTTTTGAGCGTCTCACGACCGGCAGCGGCAAGTTTCCGGAACTCTTCAATTGTAGGTCGGGCTTCCTCAATTGCCGCCGAAGCAGCCTCCAGGGTCCCCTCAACTTGCCCCAAGGTCTTCTTTGTCTGCCGCAGCCTGTCGGTAGCCTCTTTCGATGCCTCCGCCAGATTAGCCATAGTTGTTCTGAAATTCTCTTTATTATTGGGGTCGCCAATGACTTCGTTGGCGTTGTCTATGAGCGTGATCAGGCTCGTGACCAAATCGTCAAGTTTCTTCTGGCTTTCGGCCGGGAAGAACTCGCTCGTCACGCCGGCCGAGCCCTGCAGCTTACTGCCTTGCTCCAACAAAGGCTCCGTGGGCTTGTTGACATCATAACGCGCAAGCTTCAGCTCAATGTAACTGCTGCCCAAGCCGCGAGTCATCAGTTTTACCTCCACATTCGCGGGAATATCGTTGTACTTCTTGTCAACACTGAGCACAACCAATGTCTGGTGGTAAAAGGCGCCGGTCTTTAGGTCCCTCATTGCCTTGGGCGACTCTACATCCGTCACCCTGCCTATTTGGTAGCCGCAAAAGCGCACGGGGGTGTCCCGCTGCACTCCCGACGCCGTCGGGAATTGAACAAGCAGCTGATAGGACCCCATCTTGCCCACCACTCCGGGCAAATCCCCGAACTTGAAGATCAGCCACACAAGAGCACACATGCCACCTACCACAAAAACGCCCACGATAATATTGCGCCTTCTCTGGATGGTCTCATAGTCACTCACTGTTCGGACCCTTTCAAATCAGTACGGCCTTCCATAAACAACTCCCTTATCGCACGCAAAGGATAGCCGCTCTCGTTAAGTCTCTTTATCAGTTTTACCCGCTCAATACCTTTGTTGTCAAAAAGCCGCCTGCCCGTCGGCGTAACGTCCGTCGGCTCAAGCAAACCAACCATAAGGTAATATTGCAGAGATTGCCGCGAAATGCCAGCTTTTTTTGCCGCTGCTCCTATCGGTGCTAATTCGCCCTTTTGACTCAAGGTTCATCCTCATTTACGCTGCCGACTACCGTTGCTTCGTTTTTGCAAGGCAAAACGACGGGGGCCAAATTTGACGTACACCGCTTAACTCGGAACTTATGACCTCTCAAGGCCAAGACCCACAGCGTTCCGGGCCTGCGTTCGTTTATTTTATCGGGTGATTCGTGGTAGATAATAAGTTTTTATGCCCGCTGTTCGCCATTTTCTGTGCAATCACTCGGCGGTCTCGCATCGGCTTTGTCCCGCTTACCCGCTTTTTCAACCGCTGCGGTTATCAGACTCAAAAATGAGGCCTCTACCTGTTCAAGCGTTGGCCCCGTCGATGTCCCTCGCCCCTCAGATTCTTGCGACTTCTTCAACCACCGGGGCGAATTCATGAGCACGTAATCGAAATCTCGCGGAATCCGGTCCTGACTTTGCCGAAAAGCCTCCCGCAGCAGTCTTTTGAACCGATTCCGAACAACGGCATTTCCGCAGGATTTGCCGACAGAAACACCAAGACGCGGATAACCACACACATTCTCCGCCATATAGACAATAAGCAAACCATTGCGCGCACTCATACCACGAGCCAGAACCCTCTTGAACTGCTTGTTGCTGAGCAGCCTTTTCGCCTTCGGGAAGGAAAATCGCTTCATCATAGCTCAGTAAAATGTGAAATCTGAAACTTGAAATCTTAAATCTATTAGCCTGCCGCCGCCTGTCCGTCCGCTGTCTTACGCCTGCGCAGCACTTCGGCACTTATGTTGCGCAGCGTCCTGGAATAGTCCAGAACGCCAACAAGCTCATCACTATTGTCACCGGCCACAACGGGCAAATTCTCCAGATGGTATCGCCTCATTTGCTCCATAACCTCTTCAAGCGGCGCATCGGGCGTCGTCTTGTCCCGCACAGGCTCGGCAACGTCACAGGCCAGCAGCCAGGCGGCAACATCCTGATTTGCGAACATCTCCTTGATGCCCCCTATGGTGATGGTCCCTACAATCCGGGATTCACCGTCGATGACCGGATAATAGACGCCGTCGCTTGCGCTGAAGACCTCGAGAATCTCGTGCAGCGACAAGTCGTGAGGGATGCTTGTCGGCTTGGCGTCCATAACATCCCCTACCGTGTACATTTTTATCAGGTCCTCTTCGGTAACGTTCATCCCCACTTCGCCCGCCTTCTTGACACCTACCTTCACCAGAATCGGCCCGAGTAATTCTATGATAAACGTTTCGGTCATAACAACCGTAATAACAATTTTGCCGAATTCCGGGCTGAACATCTGACCCGATAAAATAGCAAGGCCGATAGCCACACCAGCCTGAGGAAGCAGACACATTCCGAGGTATTTACGAACGACAGCCGGTGCACCAGAGTGCCTGGCGCCGAGCCACGCCCCCAACACCTTGCCGCCAACCCGACACGAAATATACGCCGCCGTAATCGCAGCCGTCGAAGACGCTAATCTGCCAAGCTCAATGTGCGCCCCGGCCAATACAAAAAAAGAAATATATATCGGAGGCGAGAACTTCTTGATAAGCTCAAAAACACTCTTGCTCTGACGAGGCGCCAAATTTGCCATTGTTATCCCGAACACCATTGCCGGCAAAATCGGATCGACCCCGGCGATCATGCATATTCCCACAACAAGCAAAAGGCTGGCTATCGAAGCTTCCAGGATTTTGTCTTCGGCTCTGATGAATTTCAGCAGAAAGTATAACATTACGCCCGCCAGGAATCCCAACAGGATTGTGCCCAAAATCTCCCCCAGGAGGACTCCTGTCGTGAGCAGAACAGAACGTTCTGAAGTGCCAAGAAGCGCCTTGGCGCCCGTGGCGGCGCCGCGATAGAGCAACAGCGCCAGGGCATCATCCAGCGCCACAATGGCAAGTATCGCCGCGGTAAGGGGTCCTCTTGTTTTATACTCCCACAAGACATTGACCGTGGACGCCGGAGCCGTAGCCGAGGCGATAGCACCGAGCACAAGCCCCACGGCAATCGACATTGCCAGCCGGTCTGTCGGTGTCAGCCCCTGAACTAACGAGGGCAGCACGAGCCAGGCCACCGCCGAAGTCGCAATCGACACCAGCACAAAAGCTCCAAAACCCTGTGATAGGAGTATTATGAAGAACTGCCTGCCGTACTTTTTGAAGACCTCCGCCCGCAGCTCGGCGCCGATCATGAAGCCGATAATCCCCAACGCAAACATTGTGAACGGCTCGAGTGACTCGATCCTCTCAACGGTTATGATATTGAAAACGTCCTGTCCGAGAAAGATGCCGACTACGACACAGCCGACAACCTGCGGTATGTGAAACCGTTGAAAAAGGCGCGAGCCCAGAACCCCGCCGAGGACAATCAGTCCGAACAACAAGGCCAAATTCAAACCGGGATGACCAGAAATGTCAGCGCCCGTACCGGCAATAAGATAAGTCATAGCAATCACATATATTGGAGTTCACGCAAACCATACGTATTATTCGCTTGCTATACTATCGGCTTTTTGCTGCCGTGACAACACCTCCGCAGCGAGCGCCCTGTGAACAGCCCTCTCGCCGAGAACACCCACAAACCGCTCATCCTCAGTCGACGCCACAACCGGCAAGTGTTCAACATTGAGCTTTCGTATCTTCTCCAGCGCTTCTGAGAGCAGCATGTCCGGCGTCGCTTCGCCGATAATCGGCTCGGAGATATCGAGCGCCACCAGCCAGTCATTAATCTCCTGCGTGGCGAAAGTGTTCCGTATGCCGTCCAGCGTTACGGCCCCGACCAGCTTGTCACGTTCGTCCACGACCGAATAGTAGAAGTCGTCCGTACTGCTCACTACATCGATGATCTCGCTCAGTAACATGCCGGCCGAGATAGTGGGCACCTTCGTATCCATAACATCACGGACCTTGTAGGTCTGCATGAGATCATCTTCGGTAATGTTGAGTCCAACCTCGCCGGCCCGTTTTACTCCAACCTTGACCAGCATAGGCCCCAAGATCTCCATCAGGAAGGTCCCGGTCATTACGACAATGACAATGGTGTGCCCGAGCTCCGAATCGAACTGCTGGCTTGCCAGAATAGCAAGGCCGATGGCGACACCGGCCTGCGGAAGCAGGCACAGGCCGAGGTATTTGCGAACTACGGCCGGCGCCTTGGACCACTGGCCTCCCAGCCACGCCCCCGCCATTTTGCCAGCCGCTCTGCACAGAACGTAAACGACGATCAGAACGACCATCCACAGGCCTATCTTGCCGAACTCCATATGGGCGCCGGCAAGCACGAAAAACGATATGTAGATCGGCGGAGCGAACTTCTCGACCAGCTTAAAAGTCCCCTTGCTCTGACGAGGCATCAGGTTGGCTATCGTTATCCCCAGTGTCATAGCAGGCAGAATCGGGTCGATCTCGAACGCCATCGAAACCCCAACCACCAGCAGCAGCGACGCAAGCGCGAAATCAAGGACTTTGTCCTCGGCCTTGACGAGCTTGAGCAGGAAATACAGCAGCACCCCTGCAAGAAAGCCGAGCAATACCGCACCTACTATTTCGCCCAGCAACAGCAGCGTCGCGTTCAATACGGAGCTGTGGCCCGTCCCGACCAGCGCCTTGGCGCCGGTGGCCGCTCCGCGATAGAGCAACAGAGCCAAAGCGTCATCAAGCGCGACAGTGGCCAGCACCGCTGTGGTCAGGGCGCCCTTGGTCTTGTATTCCCACAGCACATTGACGGTAGCAGCCGGCGCCGTAGCGGATGCAATCGCCCCCAACAAGAGCCCCACGGCGATGGAGACCTGCATTCTCTCGGCCATCGCAAAACCCTCGACAATAGCGGGCAACGCAAACCAGGCAGCAATAGCACCACCGATTCCCGCTAAGAAGAAAGCCCCCAGGCCTTGCGAAAACAAGATAATGAAGAACTGTCTGCCGTACTTCTTGAACACTTCGCCCCGAAGCTCGGCCCCTATCATAAAACCGATAATGCCAAGGGCAAACATGGTAAAGGGTTCGAGCTTGTCGATTGTCTCGGTGTCTATTATGCCGAGAACGTCACCAAAGAGGACCCCAACGACAATGCACCCGACAACCTGAGGGATGTGCATCCTCTGAAAAAGACGCGCGCCAAACGCGCCCACCAGAACAATCAGGCCGAACAGCAAGGCCAGATTCAGGTGGAAATCACCAATAATATCAGTGCTCGTTATAGCAGAGATATAGACCATAGTAACTCGATCTAACATAAATTCACAAATCAGCCATGCTGAGCATGCAGGCTGTCAGCCTTCTGCTGACGGGACAACACCTCGGCACTGAGCGAGCGGTGAACGACGCGACAATTGAGAATACCGATAAGACTGTCATCTTCGCCTGAGGCAACCACCGGCAAGTGCTCCACGTCATAGCGCTTGGCCTTGTCGAACGCCCGCGCCAAAGCCACTTCCTGCGTCACTTTAGCAATGATCGGCTCGGCAATATCCAGCGCCACAAGCCAGTCGTTCAGTTCCTGGGTGGCAAAAGTGCTCCTGATACCGTCCAGAGTGACAGCGCCGGTCAGATGCTTGTCGTTATCAACAACAGCATAGTAGAATCTGTCGGTGTTGCTGACTATGTTGATGACTTCGCTCAAAGACATACCGGCTGAAATCACCGGCACCTCAGTATCCATCACATCACCGACATTGTATCTCTTAATAAGGTCCTCTTCGGTAATATTCATCCCCACTTCGCCGGCTTTTCTGATACCGACCTTTGTAAACAGCGGACCGACAAACTGAAGAATAAAGACGCCGACTATTATCACCGAGAGCATCATATCTCTGATGTCACCCTCGAATCGATGGCTTGCCATAATCAGCAGAGCGATTGCAATTGTGCCCTGCTGGTAGAGGCAAAAGCCCAGATACTTCCTGACCGTGGGCACAGCCTTCGAATAAGAAGCGCCCCAGTACGCCCCTATGGTCTTGCCGATAATGCTGCAAACGACATAGACGCCGGCCAGAAGCCAGATTTGGCCGGCCATAGTGACGTTCAACCTGGTGCCGATAATTACAAAAAACAGTACGTAGATCGGCGGCGAAAATTTCCGAATGAGCTCAAAGCTCCGCAGACTCCTCCTCGGCGAGAGGTTTATCAAAGTCACCCCGCAGGCCATAGACGATAGAATAACGTCGAACTCCAAACGTATCGCCAAGCCGATAGTCAGCACGATAATGCTGATTGCAAAAACCAGCGTTTTTTCATCATCGTCAATTTTCTTGATAATCCACCGCAATAGCAGCCCCGCCGCCAGTCCCAGCCCCAGCGAACCGGCCAGCTCCTTGACAGAATGGAACAACAATTCGGCAAAGTGCGTATCCTTGTGCCCGGACAGGAAGCTCGCCAGACTCACGCTGGTAATATAAAGAACCAAGGCCAGAGCATCATCCAGCGCAACTACCGCCGTCAGCATCGTTGTCAATGGCCCGCGGGTCTTGTATTCCCATAAGATGTTTACGGTCGAAGCAGGGTCCGTCGCCGCACAGATAGCACCGAACACAACCGCAACCGCCAATGCAATATGCCAGTCGTAGAAGTAGTTCAGCGCAAGAAAACTGCCCAATCCGACCAGCAAGAAGGCAAGCCCGCCCTCAAACAGCAGAATTGCAAAGACCTGCTTACCGAACTTGACAAATACCTCGCGCTTAAGCTCACCCCCGATCAGAAAGCCTATAACCCCTAACGCAAAGAAGTTGAATGGCTCAAGAGTCTCTATTGTCTCCGGCGAAATAATCTTCAGCACCGGACCCAGGATCACACCGATAGCGATATAGCCGATTATCTGCGGAATGCGAAGCTTCTGGATTATTTTAGCCCCGACGGTCCCGGCAAAAATCGCGATGCCTATCAGCAGGATAAGAGGCATCGGTTCGCCCTGTGCCAAAATGCCTTTCAACGGTTCAATCATCAGGCCACGGGTGCTTTCCTATTTGTTGTCAACCGTAACACCGGGCCAGTCATCGGTGCGGAACGGCGAGGCCGGCAGACCTTCGGCGTTGTAGAGATTGCATACCGGGTTGTCCGCCCAGGCGTAGCGCACGGCGGCAGGCTCGGAGACCTCGGCGCTGCCGACTATGATGGTATCACCGTCGATCTTTGCATCGGCCCAAACGAATTTCTTGTCGGCGCCGGCAACGGCAAAACCTTTCAACGGGCCTTCACCCTTTGCTACGAGGCCGCCGCCAACATGATCGAAACTCAGGGTAATCTTATTACGCTCGGTCTTCATCGATTTGTAGATGGGCCCGGAATAAACCGTCTTCCTGCCGTATGTTGTGCCCAAGGCCCACGTCGCCAGACGCCTGCCAACATCCTGCTTGTTCTTCGGGTGTATGTTTTTGGCCTCTCCGATATCGATAATCACCGCCATACCCGTATTCGGTAAAGCCAGGGTCATCGATTGGGCCTCTCGCAGCTCGGCCCAGGCACTCTCATTCGGGTCGGGCTTGACAGCCATAAAATTGGCCAACTGCACAAAAACGAAAGCGAAATCGCCCTGCCCCCAATTATTGCGCCAGCTCTTGATCATAGCGGGAAAGAGCTTGCGATATTGATAAGCCCGCCCCGCGTTTGACTCGCCCTGATACCATATCGCCCCGGCAATCCCGTACGGAATCAGCGGGGCAATCATCGCGTTGTAAAGTGCAGCAGGCGTATGCGAATTCAGCGGCGGTGAAGGCGGACGCGGCTTCCTGGGCTCCTTTTCACCGGCTTCTTTGGCCTTCTTGGCAGCCTCTTTCCACGCCTCAAGCTTTTTCTCATAATCCACCTTTGCCTGTGGATACCTTGCCATTGCCTCGTCATAGCGCTTGAGGATCGGGGCAAAATCCCCATCTGTTTCGAGCATATCGTGCTTGGTCCAGGCCTCGGCGGGAGTGCCGCCCCAGGATGTGTGAATCAGACCGACCGGAACATCAAGCTCCTTGTGCAGCTCTCGGCCGAAGAAGTAGGCCACAGCAGAAAAATTCGGAACCGTCTCGGGGCTGCACAACGTCCAACTGCCCACGCAGTCCGATTTCGGCTCATCCGCCACCTCTCGCTGAACACTGAACAGCCGAATCTTCGGATACTTCGCCCCCGCGATTTCCTGCTCGGCATTAGCTGAGCCTCGCACCGACATCTGCATATTCGACTGGCCCGAACAGGTCCAGACTTCACCGACTAAAATATTCTTGATTGTTATCGTATTCTTGCCGCGGAGAGTCATCTCGTAAGGCCCACCCGCTTTGGGCGCATTCATCTCGAACTGCCATTTGCCTTCTTTGCCGGCCCGCAGTCCCCACTGCATACTATGCCAGCTAACGCTGACCATAAGCTCCTCGTTCGGCTCCGCCCAGCCCCAAATAGACACCTTTTTGCCCTGCTGGAGGACCATATTATCGCCTATCACCGCCGGGAGCTTGACATCCGCAAGAGCTCCACCTGCGCCAACCAGCAGCAAAACAACAAGAACCACCATCCGCCAACCAAAATCAATCCTGTCATTACTCATCTTCTTAACTCCTTACTGCAATTTTGCAAAACTCTTGTCCTTACCAAACAATAAAGGGCAATACTATAAACAGTAGAAGCTGGCTTGCCAAGTATTTTTACACAACCTGCTGCACACCTGTACAACCTGCTATTCCCGAACAGACGAAATAGAAAATGTCACTGCGAACAGCTCCGCTGACTCGATGTGCCGAGCAAAACCGCGGGCAGACGACGCCCCCCGGGAGTCGCAGCCAGCCTACTACTCCGCAAGGCTGTTGAGCAGGCGGACAGCGGCTTCGACCATTAGTTCGCCACCGCCGGGGGCTATTCGCGAGTTGACCGTCTCATAACTACCCTCGGCGAAGGCCTTTTTCGTGGGGATGTAGCCGGGGGTGTCCTGGCACAGCTCGATTACTAACGTGGTCGCAAACGGGCTGGCGCGTTTGATTGCAAGGCCTAAGTCAACAAAGACCTCGCCCGGCAGACCGACTACGGCGACCTCGCCACTGAGCCGAAAGACCTGGACCTCCAGCCCGATAGTATCACTACCACGCATCTCGATGGCCAAAATCTTGTACGCCTCGACCTGCTCGAGAAATGACAGGTCCCTCGTGCCGACCTTCTTGATATTCTCGCGGGCCCGGGCGATTCTTTCAGGGCTATATTTCTGAAGCGGTACCCCCACGACCTCGCTTCGCACCGCAAGGGTAGGCTGGGCCACGGCCTTGAGGCGGCCAGCCTGATCGCTCACCGTCTCTGCCAGTGTCCCGCCGATGTAGTTCGTCTTGAGACGCTCCTTTTTCGTGACATCGATATGGTTGATATCGCCGCAAGCGCCCGTGCCGAAGAAAAGGACAAAATCATCGCCATACCTCTCACGGAGCGACTGCTCAACGTAAAAGGGGTAGTCCGCCGCGTACATAGTCCCGCCGACGGTATCCAGGTGCAGTGCGAAATTCACAAGGGCCGCGACAGGCGAGCTCTTTTCGGCACCTCGGAAGAACACAATTCCAACCTCCGGGTCGATAGGTCCGGCGGCCCTGACAATATCGGGGTTCAGTATGCCGGGATTGAATCGAACGGTACCGTTTTTCATCTGGAACCGCCGATTGAACGAAAGCCCCTTCTGCTCTGCAGTGCCCGCTTCAAGACGGACAGGTCTTGCAGTGGTATCGGCCTTGGTTATGACCTTGACAAGCTTTGCAAGCAGCTCAGATGAGTAGTCCACTTTTTCGTGCGGGTCGCTGCCATGCTCGACTACGGTAGCGTCGTGGAAGTGTTTCCTCAAGACGCCAAAGTAAAGCGGGCCTGTGTGCGAATGTGTGGCGGCGATGAGGATGTTCTCGGCCGGGATGCCGGTTCGTTCCGCCGCTTGCCTGCGGGCGCGCGATGAGACATCCGGTGATATACCGATTATATCACAGAATACCATAGCCGCTCGCTCTGCGCCCTGCTTTAGAACAATAGCCTTGGCGCGAAGCGGGTTGGATGTGCCGGTGCTCAGCCGCTCGCGAAAGTATCCGCTCATCCGGTAGCCCACCGGTGGTGTGATATCAGTAACTGCAACACCAGCAGCCAGCCCGACTGGGGCTACCCGCACTGTGGAGGCCGACTGCCCCGTCAGATATTCGACGAACCGCCGCGCCTTCTTGGCCTCGGCGAGGGTCTTCTTGAGGTCTCCGGGCTCAAGACACTCAATAACGAGCGCACCTCGCTTGAAGCCTCCCTTTTTGAGCCGAGCCATCACCTTTGCAAAGTCCACCTTGCCCGTTCCGGGTGTCAGCGATACATTCTTGGGGTGCTTGTAATCCTTTATGCACATTCCGACAACGAGGCCGTCAACCGTCGCGGCGTCGGCAACCGGGTCGAGCTCGCCGTTCGAATAGTAATAGATGTTGCCTGGATCGTACCATATCCGGAAGTTTTTGTGGCCGACCATCTCTACCGTCTTGCGGCACTGCGGTCCGGTGGCATTGAGCCCGCCGTGCGGCTTGACGCTGATGCCGAGGCCCTTCTCGGCGGCGTAGTCGCAGCACTCACCGACGGCCTTGTAGTAGGCTGTGTAGAGGTCATTGCTGCCGGTCCCGCCCATCATCAGGTTCTTGGCCCCGCAGGCGGCACAATTGTCGATGAGTTTTTTGAGACCCTCGATGCCCGCTGTCAGCGATTTGGCCACGGGGATACCGCCGCCATAGACCGACGGCAAGCCCAAACCGCGCTTACTCACCTCCTCGCCGACCTTCATGGCTTCATTGAGCGTGGTCGAGACGGAAATGACTAAGCCGGTCTTGGACTTGGTTGTCATCAGCCCGGCATACTTGAAACCGGCCTCGGCAATGACATCGAGCGCCACGCGATAGTCATACTGACCCCAGGGACGTGTGTAGCAGCCGATCTGCCAGGGTTCCTTGACTGGTGGTTGTTTCGCAGCTAATGCGGGCACCGCACAGGACGCCGCAACACCCGCCGCCCCAAGCTTGACGGTTTCGCCCAGAAAGTCCCGGCGTGATAGTTGCTCGAATGAGTCCATTTTCATGCTCCTGGTTTGTTGGTTAAGTGCGGACTCCATAAGAATACCGACACCTGCGGTGCTTAGCCCTTGCGAATCTCACGTTTTTCGGCGTCGTAAATCATCCGGCTGCCCGTATCGTAGGACTCCATCGCCATAATACAGGCGACCGCGTGCTGATACCCGGCGTCAATCGAGGCGTTGGGCGTCTTGCGACTGCGCAGGCACCCCAGCCAATCGAGGTAGTGATCCGGCCGAGGAACGTCCTTGACGGGCTTTTTGCCCCGAATCTCGCCCATTCTCTTGCCTCCTCCTTCAGCCGAGAGGACCGGTGCAGTCCAGTTGACCATATCCAGCACGCCCTGGTCGCCGAAAATCTTGAAGCTGTTTCCGCTACCGTTGCCGAAGTTCGTCGAGTAGCTGACCATAAAGCCCTCGGGATAAACCCAAA
>CAYWOD010000097.1:0-13012 GCA_964459805.1 uncultured Pirellulales bacterium | reverse complement strand
GACCAGGCTGGATTGTCCAGCTTGCTCACATCAGCTTCGCTTGGCGCACTCATCACGCCCTCCGGGGCGTTGTTCTTATTGATCTCTGTGCGAAAGTGAGCGAGGGCTTTGAAGTCGGGAATGTTCGCGTCTTGCGCCGGCGCAAGGATGGGGCCGTTGGCGTAGCGGATATCGATCAGGCCCGGCTCATCGGACAAAAGCCGCCGGCCTTCGCCCGTCAGCTCGATCTTGACCTGCCCGGTGCCCCGCTTCCAGTGCTTGCGGTCGATTACATCAGCGTCGATTATCTTGAGCGACCAGGTGTAATTATTCGAGGCAAGGTATGCCCCGGCGCAGAAGCCGGCATAGCCGCCCCCGTTTTCGACGAATTCGACTATCGCCCGACAGCCATCGTCTCCGAGAGCGCCGGCCTGCTTAGACCCACTGCCGCCCGGCACGATCAGAACATCGAACTCCTTCAAAACCCCGCCAGTGATCTCAGATACCCCGACCCTGCGCATCACGACCTCTCGCATTGAGCCAAGGTCGTGCTCGAGGTTGCCCGGGCCCTTGCCCCCCACGCCGCCGGCGTCATAGACGGCGACGAACATTGCGTTCTCCGGCTTGCCATCGCTAACGAGCACATCGGGACTAATCGAAACCATAGCCAGGTCGCTGAGGAATTGGTGCACCATAATTCGATGCTGCCGGGCGCGACGCGAGATGGGCTGGTCTTTGTAGGTCGTCTCGAGAATCATTGATTTGATCTTCAATCGCTCGGCCGCCGCCCGCGCAAGACTGCCATTGACCGGCGGCCCTTTTAGAACGAACTTCTTATTGGGATCTTCTATGGTCTCGTTCAGCGTATCGAGCATTCGCCGGGCCTGTTTGATGACTTCAGGCGACTTGGCGGCGATGATGGAGCTGCCGACACTTTTACTGTTGATCCGCGTAAAGTCGGAGCCTTCGTGCAGGTCGAGCAGCCAGTCCGGCCGGTGCGAGCCGACGAGCTCCCAGATGGCCTTGCTGAGCGTGCACTTGGGCCGGTCGCCGTCCGATTTTGGAAAGTTCCGATTCAAATTACTGCGGTCTCTGGGTAGCGCGGGCATTGAGCGACTATTGTTCTTCAGTGCCGGGTTATTTGCGCGGGGCAGCACAATCAGCTTGCCTTTTGTAATTCTCCAGTGCCGAATATGCTCTGCAGCACGCGCCCCGGCCTGCTCGTTCCCATGAACGCCGCCTACAATCATAACGACGGGCCCGGGTTTGTTGGTGTCAGCGACATAATACCGCGTCTCCCACATCGTCCCCTCAGCGATACCACCGCTCCAACGCTTCTGCGCAAACGCGGGGCTCTGCAAAGCAATAGAGCAAAATAACAGCAGTGCAAGCCGGAGACACAAGCATATTCGGTTGCTTTGCTGCATCGTGATAATCCTGTCCGTAAGCCCTCGCTTAGTCGCGGAACAAACATCGATATTGTAGGCTTTGTTTGCTTCCGATGCAACACGCCCCCAATAGACTGTGGAGTTAAATATTGCGGTTGCGCGCGACGTAGTTACTTGTCCGTTAGCCAGCTTGGTCCGGACGTAACATCCACTTTCAAAGGCACATCAAGTTCTATAGCGGTGGTCATTTTGTTTTCGATCCAGTTGGTGTGTTCCTCGGCCTCGCCGCTGGGAAGCTCGAAGACAAGCTCATCGTGGATTTGCAGGATGAGTTTTACCGGCAGGCCCTCAGCTTCGATTTTCCGCTGGATGTTTATCATCGCGACTTTTATCAAATCTGCGGCTGAACCTTGAACGACGGTGTTGACGGCGAAGCGCTCGGCCTGGGCACGTTTATTTTTGCTCTTACTGTTGAGGTTCGGGATTCTTCGTCGCCGGTGGAGAATTGTCTCAGCGTAGCCGGTTTGGGTCGCATCATCAATAACGCTATCCATAAACTCGCGGATCGAGCTGTAGCGAGCGAAGTAGTCGTCGATGAACTTCTTCGCCTCGCCGATGCTCATACCGACCGACCGCGCCAGGCCGAACGCCCCCTGCCCATAGATGATGCCGAAATTCACTGCCTTGCACTTCGACCGCATTTCGCCTGTCACCTCCTCGACAGCCACGCCGTAAATCTGGGACGCCACAAATCGATGAATGTCGCGGTCCGCTGCGAATGCCTCCAATAGCGCCTTGTCCCTCGAGAAATGCGCCAGAAGTCGAAGCTCGACTTGCGAGTAGTCTGCGCTTAGGATGCAGTCGGTCTTTTCGGCGGGCACGAAGGCCGAGCGAATCTTTCGCCCGAGCTCGGTGCGGATGGGGATATTCTGCAGGTTGGGGCTGCTGGAGCTAAGCCGCCCCGTGGCGGTGATCGTCTGGTTGAAGGAGGCGTGCACCCGTTTTGTGCGTGGGTCCACCAGTGAGCCCAGCTTGTCCACATACGTATTCTTCAATTTCGCCAGAGTGCGGTACTGAAGTATGAGTTCGGCGATAGGATGCTCGGCGGCGAGCTGTTCGAGAACGCCGGCGTCGGTGCTGCGTCCGGTCTTGCCGATTCGGATGGGCGTGAGGTTGAGCCTGTCGAAGAGCACTTCGGCCAACTGCTTTGGTGAGTCGATGTTGAATGGGCGCCCGGCGTGCTCGTAGATTCGGTCGGTGACGGTTTTGAGCGTTTCGGTGATCTCGCCGGACATCTTTCTAAGCACGCGGGTATCGAGGGACACGCCGTTGTGTTCCATCGTTGCCAGGACGCAGACGAGCGGCATCTCGACCTGCTCGAATAACCTGTAGATATCGGGCGCCCTTTCGAGGCGGGCCTTTAGGTAGAGGTAGAGCTGGTAGGTTATATCGGCGTCCTCGGCGGCATACTCGGAGGCGGCGGCGGTATCGACCATGTCGAAGGTGAGCTGGTTTTTGCCTTTGCCGATGAGGTCCGAGATTGGGATACATTGGTAGTTGAGAAAGTCGAGGGCCATTTTGTCCATCGAATGGCTTCGCGCGGGGTCGAGGCAATAGGAGGCGACCATAGTGTCGAAGTAGATTCCCTTTACGGGCAAATGCGCGTTTTGGAGGACAAGCAGGTCGTATTTTATGTTCTGGCCGATCTTTTTGACGTTCTCATCCGCCAGTATCGGTGCGAGCTTGGGGCGGATTTGTTCGAGGTCGAGGTGCCGGCAGCCGAGGGGCGCCCTGACGGGGAGATAGAAGGCGGTGCGGCGCTGCCATGAGAAGCTGATGCCGACGAGGTCGGCCCGCATTGCAGAGATCGCCGTTGTTTCGGTGTCGAGGGCGAAGAGTTCTTGCTTTTTCACCTCGGCGAGCAAGGTGTCGAATTTTTCCGGCGTGTCAATCAACTGATAGTCGTGGCTGGGGGCCGTCGCTCGTGGTTCGTGGCTCGCGTCAGCTTCGGGCACTGCATCGGCAGACAGGCCCAGTTGCGTCAGCAGGCGAGTGAAGCCGAGCTCGGTGAAGAGCTCGGCGAGCCTGGCATTGTCGAATTCCTTCACGGCCAGGTCGCTGTAGTCGATCTGAATGGGGACGTTGCAGTCGATGGTTACGAGCTCTTTGCTGAGGGTGACCTTGTCTTTGAAGCTGCGGAGGCTCTCGCCTCGTTTGCCCTTGATTTCGTCGGCGTGCTTGTAAAGGTTTTCGATGGAGCCGTACTTTTGGATCCAGGTCAGCGCGGTTTTCGGGCCGACGTCGGGCAATCCGGGCACGTTGTCGGAGGTGTCGCCCTGGAGGGCAAGGCAGTGGAGGAACTGCTCCGGCGATATGCCCATCTCCTCGGCCATCCTTGCCAGGCCAAATTCTATGTCGCGCTTCATGTCGTAGGCGCGGACGTGCTTGTCGATCAATTGTAGGACATCCTTGTCGTTTGAGCAGATAAGGCAGTCGTGGCCGTCGGCGGAGGCCTTTTTGGCCAGCGTCCCGATGATGTCGTCGGCCTCGAAGCCGTCGAGCCTTAGCGTGGGGATATTCATCGCCGCGAGGATCTGCTCGATTCGTTTTATCTGGCCGGGCAAATCATCCGGCATCGGCGGGCGATGGGCCTTGTATTCCGGATAGATCTTGCGTCTGAAGGTCGGGGCCTTGCTGTCGAGTGCGACCACGAGCATATCAGGACTGCGACGCTGGATCAGCCCAAGCACGGCCATCGTGAAGATGTATGTGGCCTTCGTCGGCTCGCCGGAAGGGCTGGTAAGCTGCTGACGCATTGGGGCGTAGTATGCGGCGTAAATGTGTGCGTGCCCGTCGATTATGTAGAGTTGTTTTGGCATTGGCGCCACTGTATGCACCGGCAGGCATGCTGTCAAGAACGGATTCACCAACGACCTCCGGTCATCCCGACCGAAGCGCACGGACCTGGTATCCGAATGCCAATCCGCTCCTTCCTCCGCGAGATAGGCGGGTATTCGTGGTTACAATTTCTTTTGCAGCTTTTGACTTCGGCGAGCTCAGTCGAGTCGTGCCTCTTTGCGGCAAAGTCCTTTTCATTTTCTTAAACTCAGGCTTGACATCAGCCGAAGATTAGTGTAAGCAGTGGATGCTTGATACTCGATACGAGCTGATTATGAACATCATTAGAAACATTGCGATTATTATAATTATAGGCGAGCGGATGAAGCTGCCCTGAGAAAGGTATAATATTGGGTGTGATGAAGCCTTCCAGAGCGGCAAAGCCTGGAAGGCTTTTTTCTTACTGGTTCTCGCCACGAAGGCACAAAGAAGAATGGGACGCAGATTAGCACCGATTTCTGAGACACTGATTTACGCAGACCGGCATTGATTATAAGAGATGGTTGAATGAAGTTTCTCAAAGAAGCACAGTCTAAACCGGTGTTTCCGCCCCGGCGGATATTCGGAATCCGTGTCGGAAAAAAGCAGCTAATGATTGAGGTTGCTACAACCGTCTCAAGTATTTATGATACTGTGTTCCGTGAAGGTCATTGAGGTTTGAATATGTCCGAGAAGAAGAAGAAAGGTTATCGTGACACATTGTGTCTGCCGAAGACGGATTTTGCAATGAAGGCGAATCTGGTTCAGCGAGAGCCGCAGATGCGCAAGGAATGGGCGAAGGCCGATATTTACGGCAAGATCCGCCAAGCACGCAAAGGCGCCCCGCTCTACATACTGCACGATGGTCCGCCTTATGCGAACGGCGACATTCACATGGGCCATGTTATAAATAAGGTGCTAAAGGATTTTGTGGTCAAGTACAAGACTATGGCGGGCTTTGATGCGCCATACATTCCGGGGTGGGATTGTCACGGGCTGCCGATCGAGTCGAAGGTGGTGACGGAACTCGGCGATAAAGTCCGCCGGATGAGCAAACTTCAGATTCGCAAGGACTGCAAGAACTATGCGAGCAGGTACGTCAAATTGCAGAGCAGACAGTTTCAGGAACTGGGGATATTCGGCGATTTTGATAATCCGTATTTGACATTCAAGCCTTCGTATGAGGCGGGGATACTGGAGGTATTCGCCGAATTGGTCGGCAAGGGCCTGGTCTATAAGCAGCTCAAGCCGATTCACTGGTCGATTGGGTGCGAGACGGCATTGGCTGAGGCGGAATTGGAGTATAAGGATATTTCGTCGTCGAGTATCTTTGTGAATTTCCCGGTAGCGAAAGATAGCATCGGCAAGCTGATCGAACTTGGGCTGGTCAAGGAAAACGAGGCAAAGGAGGCGAAGGTCTGTTTTATGATATGGACGACGACGCCGTGGACACTGGCGGCAAATCTGGCGATTGCGGTGCATCCGTATTTGGAGTACAAAGCGCTGAGTTATCAGAAGAACGGGCAGAAGTTCATCTCGGTAGTTGCAGCAGATCGGATTGAAGCCGTTGTGAAAGCAGGTGGGCTGGAGCCAGAAGAGTATAAAGTCAGCGCAAAACCAATAAAGGGGGAGCACCTGGCGAAGTTGCGGTATGTGCATCCGTTTGTCCAGAGCAATCCGACAGACAAGGATGCCTTTATGGTGATACCGGCCGAGTATGTTACGACGGAGGATGGGACCGGGCTGGTTCATACGGCGCCGGGGCACGGGCTCGAGGACTATGTATCGGGGCAGAAGTTTGGTCTGGCGGTGTATTCGCCGGTGTTGGACGATGGGCGGTACGATGATACGGTGCCCGAGTGGCTGCGGGGGCGCAATGTCTTGGAAGTGGACGAAGTCGTGAACGGGCATTTGCGGGAACTGGGCTTGTTGTATGCCGAGGGCGAGATTACGCACAGCTATCCTCACTGCTGGCGGAGCAAGGGGCCGGTTATCTTTCGGGCGACGGAGCAGTGGTTTATCAGCGTCGATAGAGAGCTGCCGGGGGTGAGTAAGAGTCTGCGCGACTTGGCACTGGAGAGTGTGAAGAATGTAAGATGGATTCCGGCGTGGGGCCAGAAACGCATCGAGGGGATGTTAGAATCGCGGCCCGACTGGTGCATCAGCAGGCAAAGGAGCTGGGGGCTGCCGCTGCCGGTCTTTGTGAACGGGAAGGGTGAAGCGCTGCTGACAAAGGAATCCGTTTTGGCGGTGGCAAGGCACATCGGTGAGAAGGGTTCGGATAGCTGGTTTACCGATTCGGCAAAGAAGATTCTCGGTGACGATTTCGAGCTGCCGGAGGGCTTTACCTTTGATGATCTAAAAAAGGAAGAGAATATCTTCGATGTATGGTTTGAGTCGGGCTGTAGCTGGTACAGCGTGTGCGAGCGAGAGGCGGGCTGGCCTATTCCGGTGGATTTGTATCTGGAAGGGTCGGACCAGCATCGGGGGTGGTTTCAGTTGTCGCTTCTGCCGGCCCTGGGGGCGAAAACGAAGGCGCCGTTTAAGGGGGTTTTGACGCACGGGTTTACCGTGGATGAGAAGGGGATGAAGCAGTCGAAGTCGCTGGGCAACTACGTTAATGCTCAGGATGAGGTGGGCAAGTACGGGTCGGATATTCTTCGGCTGTGGGTGGCGAGCGTGAATTATCAGGAGGATATTCGGTGCAACGATGAGATAATCGGGCGGACGCAGGATGCGTATCGGAAGATAAGAAATACGCTGCGGTATCTGTTGGGCAACGTGGATGATTTCGAGCCGGCCTCACAGAGCGTGGCGTATGAGGAGATGCTCGAGATAGATAAGTGGGCGGTGCGGGAACTGCAAAAGCTGATTCGGAGCATCACCGAGGCGTATGAGAGCTTCGTTTTCCATCGGGTGTATTCGCTGATCTATAATTTCTGTACGGTCCAAATGAGCAGTATCTATATGGATGTGCTCAAAGACCGGATGTATTGCGAGGCGGCGGACAGCGAGTCGCGGCGAAGTGGGCAGAGTGCGATGTACAGGATATTGGACAGTCTTGTTCGGATGCTGGCGCCGATCCTTGTGCATACAGCGGAGGAGGCTTGGCCGGCAATGAAATCATCGCCCGTCGCGCGTCGCGCGTCGCGCGGAAAACCGGCTAAGAGCGATGACCTCGAAAGTGTGCATTTGGCGGAAATGGCGAAGGTGGATCAGTCGGTCGATGTGATGGAGGATGAGGAGAAATGGGAGAAATTGATGTCGCTGCGGGATGAGGTGCTGCGGGTGTTGGAGGGGCTGCGGCAGGAGAAGAAAATCGCGAGCAATCAGGAGGCGAGCGTGACTATTAACTGCGATGAGGAGACTGCGGGGCTTTTGAATGATTTCGGGCTTCAAGCGTTTGCAGCACTGTGTATCGTAAGTGAGGTGAAGCTGCAACAAAGTGAAAGCGAGATGGTCGTGGCCGCGAACAAAAGCGACCACCAGAAGTGCCAGCGCTGCTGGAACTACTGGCCGAGCGTCGGAAAAGACGCTCAGCACGCGGACTTGTGCGAACGATGCGTGGCCGTTGTCGAGCCACAAAGGCACTAAGGCACAAAGGCAACTGGTCTGAGCAATTTAATTTTGATTTGCGAGCGATAAAGAGCCAGGGCTCAACCGCATAATCGGCGAGCGGGAATACAGAATTGCTGTAGAATTGAGTTTTTGAAAGAGACTACTTGAAAGGAAGCGACCATGGCAGAGAAAACGCTGAACCGACGTGACTTTGTGAAAATGATGGGCTTAGGGGCTGTCTCACTGGCTTTCCCCGGCGCCGCCAGGCGAGCTAAGGCTGCTCGGCGAGGCCGGAAGAGACCGAACTTTGTATTCTTTCTCGTCGATGATATGGGCTGGAAGGATGCGGTCTGTTACGGCAGCAGCTTTTATGAAACACCCAATATCGACAGGCTGGCGAGCGGCGGTATGCGATTTACCGATGCTTACGCGGCTTGCCCGGTGTGCTCACCGACGCGGGCGAGCATTATGTCGGGCAAGTACCCGGCTCGGCTGAATCTGACGGACTTTCTTGTAGGCAGGCGGCGGGGCAAGCTCAATCCCGCCAACTACATTCATCAGCTTCCGCTCGAAGAGGTCACGATAGCCGAGACGCTCAAAGAGGCCGGATATGCGACGTTTTTCGCAGGCAAATGGCACATGGGACGTGAGGGCTTCTGGCCGGAGGATCAAGGTTTCGATGTTAATAAGGGTGGTTGTGAGCGTGGCGGGCCTTACGGCGGTAAGAGGTACTTTTCGCCATACGGCAACCCTCGCCTGGAGGACGGCCCTGAAGGCGAGCACCTTCCCGATCGGCTGGCTTCGGAAACTGCGGCGTTTATTGAGAGCCACAAAGATGAGCAGTTTCTTACGTATCTGGCTTTCTACTCGGTGCACACGCCGCTGATGGCCCGGCCTGACCTCAAACGAAAGTATGAGGAAAAGCACAAGAGCGTGCAGGCCGGTGAGATTTGGGGCGTGGAGGGCGCTCGCAAGGTGCGGCTGGTCCAAGACCACGCCGTTTATGCGGGAATGATCGAGGCAATGGACCAGGCGGTGGGTAAGGTGCTCGACGCGCTGGATCGGCTGAACTTAGCGAAGGATACTGTCGTCATTCTCATGTCCGACAATGGTGGACTGAGCACTTCGGAAGGCCATCCGACATCGAACCTGCCGCTGCGTGCAGGCAAGGGCTGGCTCTACGAAGGGGGCATTCGGGAGCCGATGATTGTAAGGTGGCCCGGCGTGGTCAAAGCGGGCAGCTTGTCCAGTGAGCCGGTAATCAGTACGGACTTCTATCCCACGATGCTGGATATGGCGGGCCTTCAGCAAAAACCGAAGCAGCATATCGACGGCGTAAGCTTTGCGCCGCTGCTCAGAGGGCGCAAGTCGCTCGCCCGCAAGGCGATCTTCTGGCACTATCCGCATTACGGCAATCAAGGCGGCAGTCCCGGCGGGGCCGTCCGGGCGGGGGACTACAAGCTGATCGAATTCTACGAAGACAACCACGTGGAGCTATACAACCTTAGAGCAGATATCGGCGAGAAGAACGACCTGGCTGCTAAGATGCCCGAAAAGGCCGCTGAACTGCTCAAGATGCTCAAGGCCTGGCGAAAAGACGTAGATGCGCAAATGCCAACGCCCAATCCTGACTACAGGCCAAGGGCCCAAATGTAGCTCACAAGCCGCCCCGGGCGCAGCTTCGCACGAATGCGTCGTGACCGCGTGCGTTTTTCGGAAAACCGCCGGACCTCTTTAACCGGAAACCTATGCCCGGCCCTTACCACCATCGGCGCCGGCGACTATTTGCTGATCTGGGCTGACAACGACGTAGAGGACAACGGGACCGTGGCCTCCGATCTGCACGCAGCCTTCGAGATAAACGCGGACGCCGGTGACCAGAGCGGGCTGTTTGACGGATACGGCACTACTCTTATCGACGGCGTCGAGTTCCCGGACCAGGACCCCAATATCTCCTACGGACGCTACCCCGATGCAAACGACACCTGGCGGTTCTTTGCTCTTCCAACGCCCAAGCGAATGAATATCGGGGCATACCCGGGCCAGGTCGCCGACACGAAATTCAGCCATAATCGCGGTTTCTACAATACGCCCTTTACTTTCCACTGCGCACGAGCGCCATCCTCGACCAGTTCAAAGGCCGAGGCTGGTACCCAAACATAGATGCGCCGGTCTTTCGTATCAACGGCTCATACCGGCACAGGGGGCATATCTCATCGAGTGACTTGTTCTCGATAACAGCGGGCGCAGGCACGATTTACTACACGACCGACATAAATATTCGCTTATCCCGTATCCATTGCCACCTTTGTTGGTCATGGTGGCACCGTACTTTCGACGGCTATAGCGATATATGAGTCTGGCTCTGGTATGAGTTGTTGAGTTGGCCAGTCATCTTGTGTGTAAGTACGTCAACCATTTACGAGGATTGACATCCCAAAGCTTGAGCGTTTGAAAGATACTAAACAGGCACACTGTAAAATGGCCACTGGCGACCGAACCGGAACCATAGTAGTTCTTTCGCCGCAATGCCGCTATACGCATTCGTCTCTCGGCCTCACTGTTATCCATTGGAATCCACGGATGATCCACAAAGACCATCAGGCCCTCCCAGTGTTCTCTGAGGCTATTGAGATGTTTGGCCCTTTCAGGATGCAAATAGGCTTCGGTCAATTCCGATTCGAATTGTTGTTTCATGGCATCAAGGGCTTCTGGCAATGATTGATCGGCCTTTGCAAACTCTATCGAATCAACTTTATGCTTAACGCGCTCGTTATTCAGATGGAAGATTTCACCGATTGAATCAACCCACGCCATAGCCCAGCATGGTGCCAAATCTGTGTGCCGTTAAATCTTTGGAAATTCCAAAAAAATTAGAACCGACTAACGGGTTAGACGAATGTTCACTTGGGTTCCTTCGACTAAATTTATTTTTGTGGGAGGAGAGCTTAAAATGGGGGGTATTATGAAACGCAACACACTCAACTTCTATATTGATTTGACATCATTTCTTGTGCTGTTTGCTCTGCTGGTAACGGCCCTGCTGATTCACTATGTATTCCCACCTTGCGGCAATTGTGACGGCAGTGGTCGTGGCGCAAACGGAGAGCTGACTCTGTGGGGACTTGGGCGGCATGACATTGGCAGAGTTCATTTCTATCTTGCTCTGGCCACAGCGGCGCTGGTTCTGTTGCAGACCTGTTCGATTTCAACAATGATGCTCAGCCGGCACTTATCAGTGCATGTTTACTTGGTATAAAGGTCCTCCGTGTTCAGTAACTGCAGATAGCGGATTGCATCGAATAGATTCGGTAGTATAATAAGCGCACATAAAACGCTGGGATATGAGCAATGACTTGGGCTGAATCTCGGTTGTGGGAGGTTGTATTGAATGAATGCAAGGCGAATAGTGGGCTTTGTGGCTTGTGTTGTGGTTGCGGTCTCGGGGGTATTGGCCGAGGAGCAGGTGGACGGCGAAGACCGCAGATGATAATGAATGAAAGGAAGTAAGTGCTTACAACCTTAAAAGAAGTTCTTACAGATGCCAGAAAGAACGGGTACGCGGTGCCCGCTTTTGACTGTGTCGAGGACGTGATGGTAAGGGCGATTCTGGAGACCTGCGAGGCGATGCGGTCTCCGGTTGTCCTCATGTGCCTTGTCGGGGCGGACCTTGAAGGTAACGGCTGGGCTTATGTGCCTGGTCTGATAAAGGCGGTTGGCGATTTTCATGATATTCCGGTGGTGCTGCACCTTGACCACGCGACGGAATTGGATTCTATCAAAACAGCGGTCGATTGCGGTTTTACTTCTGTGATGATCGACGCGTCGATGCTGCCCTTTGACAAAAACGTCGAGATTACCAAGGCGACCGCCGAGATCGCGCATCCAAAGGGTATCAGCATTGAGGGTGAATTGGGATGGGTGGGTGGTTTTGATTTGCAGGCAAGAAACACCGGCCAACCCGTTCTGACCGAGGCGAAGGAGGTGGAGAAGTTTGTCTCGATGACCGGCGTCGATGCGCTTGCCGTGTCCATCGGCACATCTCATGGCGTTTATGAATCTCTGCCAAATCTGGATATCAAGAAACTAAAGCAGTTGAACGAAGCGAGCTCAACACCTCTGGTTCTTCACGGGGGGTCGGGCACGCCGGATAATCAGATTCAGCAAGCCGTTCGCAATGGGATCTGCAAGCTGAATACCTATGCCGATTGCAGGGTCGCGATGGCGAAGGGCCTGAAGATTTCGGCTGAGTCTCAGACAAGGCCGGACCCGCCGGCGCAGAAGCTTTTCGGTCCAATCAAGAACGAAGTAGCAAAAGTAGTCAAAGACAAAATCGGCCTGTTGCTCTCGGCGGGCAGGGTGTGAGACTCAAGGGGGAAACCCGGATGAAATTACTGGCAATCAGTGACATGTATATTCCGCCCGGCTTTATGCGGGACGGTCTGGCCCAATTGCGCGACATCGGCATTGATGTTGAGGTCAGAAGCTGGGAGCATAAGACTCTGATTGATTTACAGGAAGACAATCTTGCCATTGAGGCCGGCGGTCCGGACGCGGTTGAGCTCTCAGACGAGATCACGGACAACCTTGAGAGGTTCGAGATTCTTGTTGTCCAGTTTTTGCAGGCCTTTGGGAGCAATGTCATTGCCTCCGACCCGTATTTCAAAGGCGACGCCGCTCCCGCAAAACTGGTGACACTCGATACTTTGATGAAAACGTCCGATGTAGTATCGATACACGCGAGGCTTACAGAAGAGAGCTACCATCTTATCGGCGAGAAAGAGCTGGCCATGATGAAGCCGAATGCCGTATTGCTCAATACCGCTCGCAGCGGCCTGGTGGATGAGCAGGCCCCGATAGAAGTCCTGCGTACCGCCAAGATCACCGGGGCGGCGTTGGATGTTTTCGACGAAGAGCCGCTGCCGGCGGACCATCCGTTTATCCAGCTCGAAAACGTAACTATCACGGCCCATTTGGCGGGGAGCACGATAGATGCTTTCAAGAACAGTGTCGCCCTGATGGCCGGGCATATAAGAAACACCGTCAATAAGTGCGACGATATACCGGTCATTAACAATATCCGGCCCTGCCTGGAAATAGCGTGACAATGGTTGCCGTCTTCGTAAAATCTTGTTAAAAAATGCAGTTATGATGAATATGAGTTCTGCAAAATTGCAGGTTAGGCCTATATTGTTGAAGAATTGCTTTTT
>CAYWOD010000096.1:0-13015 GCA_964459805.1 uncultured Pirellulales bacterium | reverse complement strand
TGGTCGTTGATCCATATCTGAATATGGTCGCCCTCGGCGCGGACCTTCATCGTATTCCACCCCTCCCGGTCCACGAGCGACTTGTCCTCGTTCATTGCGATGAACATCTTGCCGGGACAGTACAGCGAACCGGAATAGCAGACGGGATTCTTGTACTCAAGGATGTCCGCCTGATATGCCTTCCTGGGCGACTGATACCGGAACCAGATGCCCGTGTTGCAGGGCCATTCGACTCGATACGTGCATGTCAACTCAAAATCCTTGTACGCGGCCTTGGTGAACAAATCACCCGGCGCGTTGTTTTCGCCCTGGGTCCCAATGAGCAAGCCGTCTTTTACGACCCATTTGGCGCCGCCGGAAGGCTCCCAGCCGCTCAGGTCCCTGCCGTTAAAAAGCGGCACGAAGCCGGTCTTATCGGCCTTGGACTGGGCCTGCTTTCGTTGCTCGGCCATCTTTTGTTGTATCATCCCGAAGACCGCCACCAGCTCCTTGAGGTGCTCCTTCGGCAGAGCGGCCCTGGCCGTCAGCTTGCCGTTGCGGACATTGCCGGCGAAGGCCACGTTGCTCTTGCTTGTAATATCAATCCGGGGCATTCCGGCTCCGGGCATCGCAAGGCTCTGCGTCATCGCCGCTGCCATTTTTAGCATGCGCACGTAATTGAACGTTCCCACAAAATCAGTCCTGCCGCGGCCCTCAAGCAGCGCCAGGGCCGATTTCATCTCTGTCCCCAGCTTTTTGGGTCCGCCCGCCTTGACTTGGTCTATGAGTGCACGGATCTGAGTATCGACGTCACCGCCGACGGCGTAAACGGCATGCCCGGCAACCAGGGCCCAGCGGTAATCGAATCCGTCTCCGTACATCGCCTCTATCATCTTGCCCTGCTGAGAGTCCGGCTCAGTTGACTGGAATTTGAGCTTGGCCGAGTCAATCGAGACATCCCCGTATTTGGCTGCGCCGCGTTTGATTTCCATATTGATCTTCATACCCAGATTCTTGTAGATATCAGTAAACGCTCCGGAGTTCATCATCTCAATCTGTTCATTGAGGGCTTTATTAAATTTCTTCTCGTCGCTGATCTGGACCACATACTTGAAGGCAAACGGCGGCTTTTTGTCTTCTGCCAGGAATGAGAAGGCCAGATTTTCACCCATCGCCGCCAATTCATCGACCATCATTGCCTTGAGTTTGGTTATGTCTTCTTCGGACATGCCGCCGCCAAGCCAACTGATCAAATCGAGGGATCTGAGATAAGTATTTTCCAGGAAAGGCGCGTTGATCCTGCATGCGAAGTTCATTATCGCCCCATCTTCCAGATAGCCCAGGAGCTTGTTCGGCCAGCCTTTGCGACCGGTCGCCACAAAGGCATCTGCGAGTTCAGTGCCGTCCCTCGCTGCAACGGTCTTGGTTACGTTCAGGACATCGGCGGTGGGGCTGAGCGCCACGCTGACGTATTGGACCTCATCGGCGAGGACCTTTAGTACCTCGGCGTACATGTCCATAATCACGCCGGGATTCTCCATAGGGCCTCGTTGGGTTTTGTCCATCTGCTCAAACATCTTCTTGACCTCTTCGAGCTTGCCCATAACCAACGGCCCGAACGTTTTGCCCACCAACTGTATGTTCGCATAGGCCCAAATCGGCTCATTTGCCGCTCGCCTGATTTCGGGAGCGTCCAGGACGCTCCGCAGCCCGCGCTTCCTGGGGCCCGCCATTGACTTGACCTTGACAAGCTTGTCATAATCTCTGCGCTGGCATACAAGGGCGTATCTGCCGACGCGAGTGATTAATGGGCCGTGGTCGCCGGCCTTGGAGATGCCGTTTTCATCCGGCTTAGAGATGTCGGGATTGCCGCGAATCACCTTGTTGTAGTCCGAGACCGGCAGCAGAGCGCCGACGAACAGGTCGGCCAGCGGGTTGGCATTCGCCGAATCGCTCTGGAGGACCATCCCAAACAGGGCAAAATCACCGTCGGTGTTTACGTCTTTCCACTCTTGGCCCTCCAGAAATCCGGTCAACTTAAACGGTAACGGCACCAGTCCCTCCGCAAAGCCCTCCATCGAGCCCAGTGTGCCTTTGAGATTGTTCACCCGCACGCAGAACAGACTCTCACTTGGTATCATCCCAAGAAGAGGGTCGCGGGCCGGTTTTTTGGGCGTACTGTCCGCCCAAAGTGCTCCGACGAAGACCAGGATAGTCAGCACGGTCAGCGTCACGGTCTTGATGCTCTTTTGCTTTGCCATTTCTCGTTTCCTTCCAAATGTGTTAATAATTTGCTGTCCAAGCCTCCTCACATACGGCATGGGGCTTAACACCCCTGAGTATAGCAATTCCCCTGCGCAATTCCAGCGGAAAATAACTTTCCTGCTTATCCCTTCCGATTTTCTCTGTGTCCGTTCTCTCAGTAAAGACTAAAGTTGAATTCGGTTCCGAGCCGGGCGGGGCCAGCGAGTGTCTTTCCTTTGGCGTTTTTGTAAATATATACTCTCTCCGGCGTTGCTATCATCATATCGGGTATGCCGTCACCTGTCATATCGCCGATGAGCATACTTCTTTCACCTTTGCCGTCTGCTCCGCCGGATGTTGCGAATACACCTATACGCTGTCCGCGATGGTCGTAAATTGCTCCGTTGTGGCCTACGAGGATCTCATTGATTCCGTCGCCGGTCCAGTCCAGCAGGCAATGGTGTCGGCTGTAGTCGGTGACTATCCGGCCTAACAGATTGCCCCACTGGTCGAGGACCCAGATTGGGCTCTTGCCGCGGGGCTGGTGGTCGATATCGACCACTATCTGCGGTCCGCGACCGTCGGGAAGCACTCTGCCGACGTCGATCGATTCGAAATGATGGCCGGAGACCTCCCAGAGGACCTTGCCGTTGCCGTCGATCATCGCGATATTGTTTGCCCCGCAGCAGGTCAGCGCGAGTCGAAATTCTTCGGGCTTAGTGCCCTGCTGATAGATGCGAGCGCAATCGAGGTGTCCGCGTCCCTGATTGACCTTCTTCGACTTGAAGACCCAGCGGACCGAGCCGTCAGCGTTCAGCATCGCGTAGCCGGCCATAATCTCATCGCGTCCGTCTCCGTCGAGGTCCATCGGGCGGGGCTGATGTGCGGTGCTATAGCCGCCCGGATCGCTAACCGTCCAGAGGAGCTTGCCGGCACCGTTGTAGGCCCAGATTTGGCGGTATCTGTTCTTGACGAGCAGGTCGGTCAGATGATCGACGCCGCTTAGATTGCAGAACACGAGGCAGTCGGTTGCGTCGTCGGCAATCTTAATCCGTCGGCGCTCGGCGCCGGTGGCGCCGTCCAGCTCGACGATGAATCCTTTTGTACAAAGCACGATCTCATTCTTGCCGTCGCCGTTCCAATCGTGAATCTGGCAAGCGACATCGTGGTGCCAATTCTTACGCCCGAGGTTCGGATCACCCCATCGCCAGAGAACCGATCCGTCGAGTTCTTGTGCGACGGCGGTGCTGGTGTAGTGGACGTCACCAATGTTGAGGTTTTCGGCGCTGACAATCTCGGCGTCGCCGTCACCGTCGAGATCGGCGGCGACTATCCACTGCCCGCCGTATTCGGGGTCGAGCTGCACAATCTTCCAGGGTTCAATCACAGGGATATTTTCAGCCGGCTCGCCGACGTCCTTGACGTCGAAGTAGAGCGACTCCGGCTGCCCGGCCTCCAGCGCTGCGCAAAGCCCGAGGAGAAACGGCAGATAGAAAAGTGTAAGCCGTGCCGCCAATCGCGCAAATCTGCTTGTTCTGTTCATCGTGTTCGAGCCTTTCCAACGCCAAGTCATCGTAAGTGAGTCTATCCGAATACTATGGGGCCGTCAATACGCCGCGGCTGGTGGTCAATCTCAGCGAAGACGAGCGATGATGTGATTTCTCCGGCCCCAGGGGCTGGTTATTTGGAAAGTCAATTGGGCACCGGTGTCTTCGAGCTGCTCCATGCTGATTTCCGGAAGCATTCCTTCAGTATCGCACAGGGCCGAGGTTCCGGCGTTTTACGGGGATTGGTCTATATGCCGGCTAATGTCAGCACTAATTGCTCCATTGCCACGGGCGCTTTTGCCTGTCCGGTTTTGATTGCGTAATCCGTCTCGCCTAATCGCCGTAGATACTCGCCGATTTGTCTTAGAGACATCTGCCGCAGTTGCGCGAAGAATTTGTCTTTGTTAGACCATATTCGCAGCTTGCCGGCGATCTCGTGCTGACCGGCACCCTTCTCAAGCATCGCCTTGGCGCCGAACATCCTGCGCAAATGAAAGGCAAAGGCCCCGACGACGGTGTACTCGGCGCTCCTGTCGTCGGCGAACATACGCCGCAGCCGCTCCACTGCCTGGCCGAGCTTGCCTGCGATAATTGCATCAATAACTTCAAAGGCCCCGAATATGCGATTATGCCCGATCAGAGATTCTATGTGCGCGGGCGTTATGGTCTTTTCGCCCTCTGCATATAAAGCGAGCTTGTCGATTTCGCTGTACAGCCGGGGCAGCTCATCGCCGGTCAGCTCGACCAGAAGCCCGCCGGCATCTCTGCTGAGAGTCTTGCCGTACGCCTCGCTTGCATATTGCGCCAAACGCCTGGCCAGCTCCCGGCCCTTAGGCTGTGTGATGCTGATCAGCTTGCCCGACTTGCCGAGCTTCCTGGCCAGCTTCGTATTTGAACGCCAGCTCCCAACAGTCAGCACAAGTATCCCGGTAGGGCAGGGCGCATCGAAATACTTCTCAAGCAGCTCGCGGTTCTCCGATATGAAACCGTCGGCGCCTTTTACAACGACCACCCGCTTGTCGGTCAGGAACGGCAGGGTCCGCAGCTCATCGAGCACCTCAGATGGCGAGACCGATGCACCATTGACATCGAAAAGTCCCATCGTTCTTTGCGACGGCTCTATCAGCTCATCAAGAAGCTCCTGACATTTCGCGTTAACAAGAGGCTCGTTCTTACCCGCCAGAATGTAAATCAACGCGCGCTTGCTCTTCGAGTCAACCTCGCTCTCAGCCATTTATCTTCTCCGCGGCAACAAGTTTATCACCGGGCTTGAGCTTGATCAAACGCACACCCTGCGTGTTTCTGCCAATCGAGCGAATCTCGTCGAGTCCGGTCCTGATGATCATACCGTTTGCCGTTATCATCATCAAATCGTCCTTGTTCTGGACGGCTTTTAGCGCTACCACCTTGCCGTTTCGCGCCGTCGTCTTTATATTCTTGAGTCCCAGCCCACCCCGGCTCTGAGGCCGGTAATTCTCAAGCCCCGTCCGTTTGCCGTAGCCGTTCTCGCACAACGTAAACAACGCCGCCTTGGCCTTAACAATCACCATACCCACAACCGCATCCCCGCTGCGCAGCTTAACGCCCCGCACACCCCGCGAAGCCCGGCCCATCGAACGCACCTGCCTTTCGTCGAAGCGTATCGTCATACCGTCCCGCGTCCCCAATACTAAATGGTCCGACCCTGTCGTCAGGTCAACCCCGATCAAATCGTCGTTCGGGTCCAGATTGATCGCGATGACGCCGGACGGTCTCGGGTTGCTGTAGGCCGAGAGCCGGGTCTTCTTCACGATCCCGTTCTTCGTGGCCATAACTAACTGCAGCTCCGGCTCTCCCGCCTCTGCGCCTACAAAGCTGCTGACGTTGATTATCGAGGCAACCTGCTGGCTTCCCAAATTCAGCAGATTCACGATATTCCTGCCCTTACTCTGCCTTGACATGCTCGGAACGTCATACACCTTGAGCCAGTAGCACCTGCCGCGATTGGTGAAAATGAGCAGATAATCGTGAGTCGAGGCGATGAACAGGTGCTCGATGAAATCGCCCTCTTTGGTTACCGAGCCGATGATTCCTCGACCGCCTCTGCCCTGCTTGCGGTATGTGTCAATCGGCATCCGCTTGACATAGCCGCTGTGACTTACCGTGACGATAACCTCTTCTTCGGCAATCAGGTCCTCGGCCTCGAACAGCTCGGCGGCGGCGGTGATTTGCGTCCGCCTGGCATCCCCGTATTTCTCCTTTACCTCGTAAACGTCTTCCCGAATGATATCCAGCAGAACGCTCTCGCCGGCAAGTATCGCTTCGTAGCCCTCAATCTGCTCGGTAAGATCGGCATACTCCTTGGCCAGCTTCTCCATTTCCAGGCCCGTGAGCCTTTGAAGCTGCATCGTCAAAATCGCATCCGCCTGCGGACCGGTCAGGTAATGCTCACCCTTCCTTTTGTCCTTAATAAACGCCTTCGGAAGAATCTTCTTGAGCGTCCCCACCTCGGCCAGCTTCAGCGGCTTCTGCATCAGGTTCAGCTTTGCAGTCGGCGCATCGGGCGATTTCTTTATCAGCTCGATAATACTGTCAATATCACTGACCGCTAAGATAAGACCTTCCAGGATGTGCGCCCTGTTCCTGCATCTTTTCAACAGGAATCTGCTGCGCCTGCGAACTACCACCTTGCGATGCTCGATGAAGCGATCCAGCATATCTCTGATATTGAGCGTCTCAGGCCGGTTGTTTACAAGAGCGATATTGGCGATGGCGAACGTCGTCTGCAAAAGAGTGTAGCGGTATATCTTGTTCAAAACGATTTCCGAATCCGCGTCCCTCCTCAACTCGACCACAATCCGCAGGCCGTGCCGGTCCGATTCGTCCCTGACGTCGGAAATCTCCGCAATCGTACCATTATGGACGCACTCGGCTATCTTCGAGACGATCGTCGTCTTGACGACCATATACGGAATCTCGGTAACTATTATCCTCTCTCTGCCCTTTTTGTTGGTCTCGATATCGACCTTGCCCCTGACCATCAGATGGCCCCTGCCGGTGGTGTAGGCATCGACAATGCCCTTCTCGCCGCATATAATTCCGCCAGTCGGAAAGTCCGGCCCCGGCAGAACCTTCATAATGTCCTTGAATCCGCACTTCGGGTCCTTGATAACCAGCAGCAGGGCGTTACAGACCTCCGCGACATTGTGCGGCGGAATGTTCGTCGCCATCCCAACCGCAATCCCAGTCGAGCCGTTGACCAACAAATTCGGGAATTTGGCCGGCAGGACAGTCGGCTCGGTCCGAGTCTCATCGTAGTTCGCAACAAAATCCACCGTATCGTGGTTTATGTCCTCTAACATATCCGTCGCCGGCGAGGCCATCCTCGCCTCGGTGTATCTCATAGCCGCCGGCGGGTCCGAATCTATGCTCCCGAAGTTACCCTGCGGGTCAATCAGCCTGTACCGCATGTTCCACTCCTGGCCCAGACGCACCAGCGTCCCGTATGTGGCCTGGTCGCCGTGCGGGTGGTAGTTGCCGCCGGTATCGCCGACGATCTTGGCGCATTTGCGGTGCCTGCTGCGAGGTCCGAGGTTCAAATCGTTCATCGCTACGAGGATTCGCCTCTGCGAAGGCTTCAAACCGTCGCGAACGTCCGGCAGAGCACGCGATACTATTACGCTCATTGCGTAGTTAAGGTATGAATTCTTCAGCTCATCGAGGATTGCCATGTCCTCGAATCGCTCCTTCGGCTTCTCAACGTTCTTCATAAGCTCTCTGTTGTCTCTGAGGTTAAAATTCGTCCGCAGATAGATTACCCTCGATGGGTGTCCAAGTCAAGAAATCCCGACGATTTCACCGAGTTTTATCCGGCTACCGAGGAAAGCCGGAAATCTTGTCGCGGTACCAAAAATACTTGCGACCCGGGCCGTAACCGGTCAGTTACGGGTGGGTTAGCCTTACGTCGCGGCTCAAAGTTCAATAGGGCAGAATAGTGTTTTTTTCGGATTTTTTGCTTGACAAACTCACACTTAAGTGCATAATTGCCGTTGTTTTTGAGTGAAAGGTGATGAATGAGATTCTCCTTACTTTCTGCAACATCTTTTTTGTGCGGGTGCTGTTCTCAGCGAAATACTCCTGAGAAGAACTGTATAGAGGAATGAAGTGAAATTGATGGTAAACGGGAATTCCCCGTTAAGACTGTGTCATATCCAACAAACAATTGAGGAGGTAAAGAACGATGGAAACTCGCAAAGCAAAAGTTGTCGCCGGTGTACTTTTTCTGATGGTTCTCTTTTGTGCTGCTGACTACACTGCGGCGCAGAGTGACCCGAATCTTCTGGCGTGGTGGAATTTCGATGGGAATACGAATGACACATCGGGCAATGAATATCATGCTGTCCCCTTGGGTGATCCGCGATATGCCGTTGGCATAACCGGCAGCGATTTAGGATTTGACGGGGTTGATGATTTTGTCTGGGGGGATTTAGATGAACCAGAGACAGAAGTAACCCATACGCTCTGGTTCAAGACAACCAGTCCAAATGCCGGTATTTTCAGTGTTGTTCGTGGTTATTTTGGCACCGCAGGCAATGACCGGCATATATACTTACATAATGGTAATCTCTATGCGCGGATATACGACAATGAGGTAATTGGCACGACCGAATTGGATCTTGCAGACGGCCAATGGCATCACGTGGCCCACGTGTTTGGCGGCAGCATCGGCGGGCAAAAGATCTATGTAGATGGGGCGGAAAGGGCCGGCGGGAGCAAAGCCGCCTCTGACTTTGATTGGCAGACGGGCGTAATGATAGGTTATTCCGGCGATGCCGCTGCAAAATATTTTGCCGGCCACATTGATGATGTCAGAATCTACCGCAAAGCTCTCGTGGAAGGTGAAATTCTGGATATCCTGGTCGGTGGCGTTGAAAGCAGCTCTCTGGGGACCTTCAATATAGGAGACATCCCTTCAAAGTCGGTCTGGCACGGGAAAGAATATTCCTTCCTGGTTGATTGGGAGGAACGTGCAGGCGTATCTTACAGCATGACACTCGAACCGGCACCGGCAGGGGCCGCATCTTTATTACCCATAGCCGGAGGGGAACTGGGATTGTGGCAGTTCAGCTATGAGCCGGATGCGTCGGACAAGTTCCCATTTACTGTAAGCATAACGGCTGATGACGGAATCGAGATGCTCAGACAGTCATTTGACATTATCCCAATGCCTAACCTTGTGCCTGAGCAGATCGTATTTGACCCGAATTCTCATACGGGCGCCGGACAAGTCGGCGCAGATGACGTGATTGTGCATGAAACAAAAGGCCCTGCCCGATCGATGAACCACCAGCCATCCAAACAGCCCAGGCGCATTCAGCTCCAGGCCAAGACTATCATCTTCGAGGCTGGCCACGAGAACGGACTGTACGAAACTTACAATGGCGATTTGAACACCGAAACCATAGAACTCGTCGCCGAGACGGTTGTCATCCGCAGCCCCCTGCATTTTCCACAAACTGAGGTATTCATCAATGCAAGAGAGCTGCGATTTGAGAACTCCACGGCCCAGATCAAAACCACGCCCATAAAAAAAACCGCTATTCCGGGCCGGTCGCAGGCGGGAGGCAACGGCTTGCGGGCCGGAAACGTGACACTCAACATCGGCTCGTTCTATACTTCGCATGGAAACTTGAAATTTGACCTGCGTGGCGGACCGGGCCAGGACGGCGGAGGCGGCAAGGATGGCACACCTGGTACAAACATGGCCGACTACTGGAGAACATTTGAATTCAGCGATTCCGGCATCAATTTCTCCTATACCGCCCCCAGCGGCGAATACATCATATATGAGGAAGCATGGTGTACCTGCCTGTTCGGCATTCCCATCAAAGCTTACGACTACCCCGTTGGCGGGATAAGCAAGATTCCGACAAGCGGCGGCTCCGCCACAATCTCTGGAAAGCCCGGCAAAGGCGGTCCCGGAGGCATCCTGAAGATAAGCCTTGATGTGGCTGCCTTCGGGCACTACGCCGAGGTCGGTCCGGGCCAGGCGGGACGTACGCCGGCCCAATGGGACCCGCAATACGCCGGCAGGGCCTCGTTTCGTGGTGGAGCCGCCGGCCGGCCAAGCAAATGGCGCAAAATGAAGTGCCACTACTGTCTCGCCGGAAACTTCTGGGCGACCGACGACTACAGCAAGCACGGAGGCCCTACAACCAAGGGAGCTGACAAACCCGTTGTTCAGCCCGATGCACCCGCTGCGTCTGACGACGGTCGCATCGAATGCCCCTCTTGCGCCACGCCATGGACAGGCAATACCTACGAATGGATGGGCCCCGTAGCCGTGCGGATATTGTTCAACGAAGCCAAGGACGACTACCTCAACGAGGACTTCCGGGCCGCTCAGGACCGTATGCTCGACCTCACGCAGATGATCGCCGCCTACCAGAATTCCCCGCAATGGGACCCTCTGGCTGAAATGTCCAAGTACGAGCTGCTCCAGATGTATGACAATATGAAGACGTTGCTCTATCAGATAGAAAACAACCGCGATTACTTCGGCAATCCCGCCGGCTGGGTCCCGATGCTGAGCTTCGAAGCCTACATCGACATGTTTGATATAGAGATCGACCGTGCGATACGAGCACTGTACCTCGCCCACTGGATCAAGAACACCGCCGCCTCGCAGACCGACAAGGAAAATGCCCTGCTCGAGATGCGAATTCAGCTCCAGAGCGAAATCGACGACGCCTACGACGACTATGATGACGCACTGAGCCAAATGGGATCATTAAAAACCCACGCTGCCGCCATCAAGCAAACCAGCGATGCCAAAATCCTGCAGCTCGAGGCATTGGAGAACCAGCTCGAATGGGACGCCAGCCTCAATCTCCGTGAGCCATGGTGGAAGACAAGCCTCAAAATGGCGGGTGTCGTGTGCAAGATGATTCCCATCCAGCAGCCTATAGTAGGTTTTATCGGCGAAGGCTTGACCATTGCCGCAGACTTTGACCCCGATGATCCATACTCAACGGTCATCCAGAGCACCCAGTTGGTCGATACCATTGTGGAGACAACCATTGACGATGTTGCCGCCGCTGTCGGCATCGTTGCAAGCGCCGCAACCGGTGACGTCGGAGGTGCCATATCCGACACCCTGGGCGAAATCGGTGAGGCCATACCATCTCTGACCGACGGCATCAACGGAATGGTCGAGGTGCTCCAGGGCATCGAAGCACCCGCCGAAGAAATCCGGGCCGAACTCGAACGACTCAAAGGACAGTCCCCCGAATTCAAACAATTAGCCGAAGAAATCGAGGATTTGCTCGACCAGCAAGCCACCTTCGCACGCGACCTCGCTGAGACCATGCTCGCCTTGGCCTCCAACATAAATCTCATTCGAGAGAACCTCCAGGCAATGGATGCTTTGCGCGAGGACCTCGCTACGGTGGAGATTCCTGACCCGCGCGCCCTGACGTATTTGGATAATCTTGAACGCCGGTCCCTTAGAAGACTGCTCAAGTATCATTATTACATGGCCAAGGCCTATGAATACCGCCTCCTCGAAGAATACACCGAGTCGCTCGACCTTGGACCGTTCTTCGATCACCTTGTCAACAACACATACATCGGGGAAGGAATCAACGTCATTCCGCCGCAACAGTTTGACACCCTCAAAAGCCTCTATCAGGATAAGATAGCGACCGTTGCCGAAAAGATATTTACCGACTATAGCAGCCATACTCCGGAGCTGTCCGTACCGGTCCGCTTCAATCTGACCCAGGACGAGCTGGACCGAATCAACCAGGGCCAAACCGTACGATTGAACCTCATGGACCTGGGCATATTCCCAGCCGATGAAGAAAACATCAGGATTTTTGACCTTGAGATATTTGACATTGACACCATCCCCATCGACGGCGACTACGAACAAAATGCCCAGGTCGATATCAGGTTCGAACATTCCGGTCTGTCCAGGCTCATGTCCAAGGGCCAGACTTACCTCTTCCGCCACTACAACGAACAGACAGACGATCCCATTGTCTGGGGTGGACGATACTTCCCGGTGGACGACGATGTAATTGCCATCAAACCCAGTGCGGCCCAAATCTCACTGCTTAAAACATTGCTCTCAGAGACGGCCTCACAGGACATGCTTCTCTATTCCAGACCGGCCGCCTGGGCCGACCTGGAGATTTCCCTGTCGGTTTACAACAATGCCGGCAGGGACATCGACGTCAGTTATCTGCGATGCCAACTGACCTATGACTTCACACGAAGACCGTCAAAGCTGTATCTGGCGGATATTCAGTTGATGGTTTCCGAGGCTTATCTGGATGATACAAACGACCTTATCGTTTCAGAGGCGGACTTCCAACCTTACGTTGTCTGCGATACGCCGGACCGTAACGGCCGACAGGATGCCCGGGGACATGTCCATCGAATCTATCCGGCCAGTGAATTGGCCACGATTCAGGTTACGACCCAGAAGAAATACGCCAACTGGAAATTCAACAAATGGACCGATCGCTACGGCAACGACCTGGCGGGCGACCCCGTAACCGACCGCACTATCGGTATAATCCCGGCGACCGATCAGACAATAGTAGCTCAGTATGTTCCGCTTGATACCCTATCCGGTGACATCAACAGCGACTGTATAGTCGGTGTCGGCGACCTCAAATCACTGGCGGCCTCCTGGCTGCTGATTCATCCGTCAATAAATCTTGACGAGAGTGACACCGAGGGTTTGATCGACCTGGCGGATTTTGCGGGCTTGGCTGCCAACTGGGGCAAGACGTGCGAACAGCTCCTCAACGACGCCTCCGGCGCGGGCGCGGCTGCAATGTCGATCAACACATTGAACGTTGCTGGTCCGATGTCTCGTGTTTCCAATCCGCGCAACATCGAATGGGTTGAACAGTGATCGTTTGGGCGGCGTGGTGTAGTCTGTATTCTTTTGCGCCACGTATCGTTTTCTTAGTTGGACAGCTTCGATGCAAACCGATACCGGCCTGAGCCTACGGCCAAGACGGCTTTGCCGTCATCCGTACCCAGGAACGTCACACCCTCAGCTTTGGCTGCGGGTTTCGAGCCTTCCCTGACGCTCTCGACGTCTTCGGTCGGGACGTACACGGTCGCTGTCGTATTGGGCGGGATCGTGACGTCCAGCATCATCCCAACCGCTGTAATTGCAAATAGCTTACCTGCTATTTTCTGACCTCCATCTTTGTAAATTGACACTGTCCATCCATCTTCTCTGAGTG
>CAYWOD010000095.1:0-13102 GCA_964459805.1 uncultured Pirellulales bacterium | reverse complement strand
TCGGCGAGCTTGTAGAGCATCGGCAGGCTCTGACCGGACAGATTGTTCAGTTATACGCGTGTGAGCCGGATGCCTTCGATGAGCTGCGTGCACTTGTGATGAGCTATCTGCATAGCGAAGATGCGGCCGAGCAACTGGTCACAGCAGCCAAGGCTTATCGCGGGAATCCCGAGACAGCGATTCCTGTAATTACAGGCGCTGCAGGAAGGGGGGAAGTAAAAGCGTGGCCCTGGGGGGAAGCGGTGGAGGGAGTTCAGATTCGGCTGCGTGCGAAACGGCAGACGTGGTTGGGGGAGGAAGTGGTGAGGTTCTGGGTGGATGTGCGCAACAAAGGTACACGCGAGCTTGAACTGGCTTATAGGCAGGACTGTTGGGAGGTTGAAGTGGACGGAGTGTGGTACAGGGCTACGGTTCCTCTGCGGGGTGACGTGTTAAGCCAGCCATTTATGCCGGGCCAGCAATACGAAAGCCGTCCGTTATTTTTAGACATGGCTTTTGGCTGGCGAAGTGAGATTGGAGGCTTTGAAATAAAGCCGGGTCGGCACACTGTGCGTGCGGCTCTTGCGAGGGGTCTGTCCGAGGACGGCAAGATGGTTTCTGTTCGGGCGGTGAGCAATCCGGTTGAGATAGAGATTTTGCCCGCAGAAGCTAAAAATGTTGTGCAGGTTGAGGTTAGGCCGGGCAAGTTGTCCGCGGTGACGGATTTGCCGAACAATCAGGAGGAACCTCAAGGCAATGCCGACGAAGTAAAATACGAAGGGCGGACGATTGCCGAACTTATCGCCGCGCTTGGCGACCAGGATTCTGGGACGCGAATAAGCGCTGTGTACCATCTTGGCAATATGGGGCCGGAGGCGAAGTCGGCGGTTCCATCGCTGGTTGACGCCCTCAATCAAAAAGGCTTGCGCGAGTCGATTCTCCATTCGCTGGGCAACATTGGCGCCGGAGCGGAGGAGGCGATCCCTGCGTTGATAAAGGCAATCGCAGAATACGCCCCGGCGTGTCGCTGGAAGGCCGCGGAGGCACTGGCGAAGATCGGAGAACCGGCCGTTGCTGCGCTCAAGAAAGCCAGCGAGAGCGACGACATGAATCTGCGAATCTGGTGCAATGCTGCATTGGCGAAGCAGCAAGAGACCGATTCGCCACATCTTCGATATCTTGGGCAACTGATGAAGAGTGCCGACGAACATACGGCCAGTGAAGCCGTCAGGGCGCTGACTATGCTGGGCCCTCTATCCAAACTGCTGGTTCCCGATTTTATCGAGGCGCTCAACCATTCGGCGGTTCCAAGAAAGAACATCGCCTTTGCGTTAGCGCAGATAGGGAAAGACGCCAAACGGGCGATGCCGGAACTTTTGCAAATGCTTCAAGACGCAGATCTGTGGACCCAGGGTGACGCGGTTTACGCAATTTTCAAAATCGGGGGTTCGGATGCCGCCCCGGCTGTCCCGTTACTCATCGAGTCACTCAAAACCAAAAACACTTCAAATGTAGTTGCCGCAGCGCGTGTCCGCTACCGTGCCGCTGCCGCTCTTGAGAACATTGGTTGGGATGCCCGGCCTGCGATCCCAGATCTGGTCATTGCGCTCGATGATGAGCATGAATTTGTAAGGGCAAGCTCAGCCGCGGCCATAGGGAGTATCGATCCAACCAATCCGCAGAGTGCTCCGGCACTGGTCAAAGCTATGAGCGACCAGAGCGGGAGAGTCCGCAGTTCCGCCGCCCAGTCACTCGCCAAAGTCGGGCCGCTCAACAAGGAGGTGATTCTGGCCTTTATCAAGGCGGCCGATGACAACTGGAAAGGCGTGCGCTATGCCTCCGATAGATTCTTCACTTACCTGGGGCCCGAGCACAGCTATATCGTACCGGATTTGATTGAAATGCTGAAAAGTCCCGAGGAGGGAGCACAACACCTGGGCGCGACGGCCCTCGGTAATATGGGGCGTGCCGCTGTGTCGGCTGTTCCTGATCTGGCCAAGAGCATGAGGAATCCAAGATTAGAGTCAGTCGCCTCCAGGGCACTGGGGCGACTCGGCCCCGAGGCCGGAGCAGCCGTGCCCGATTTGATCCAAATGCTCAAAGTCAAACGCTCCAGATTTTCTGCGGCCTTTGCCCTTGAGGCCATCGGCCCGGCGGCCCGGCAGGCCATACCGGCACTCGAAGATTGCCTCGGACAGTGGCCTCAGACAACTTTTGCCCGCGCTTTGCTCGCCATCGATCCCAAATCAGCCGGGGCTTCCGCCGAGCTGGTCAGAATCGCAGAATCCCCCTATGTTCCCAACCAGTGGACGGAGCAGCCGGACGCTCATTATCTACTGGTCAAATACGGGCACGACAAAGACAGGCATCTGCAAGCCCTCATTGATGCGCTGGAGAATACCAACTCACGCATCAGATTAAAGGCTGCGGCGTATTTAGGCAGGCTCGGAGCCGAAGCAAACAGGGCTGTTGATTCGCTCCGAGGGAGCCTCAGAGACGACGACCCGGAAGTTCGCGTAGAAGCTGCCCGGGCAATTCTTACGCTCGCACCCGGCCCGTCACTTCGCAAGGAAGCTGTTGACGTGATATTAGGCTCGCTGGACGGCACGGAGACTATGACGCAGGTAAGAGCAGCAGGAGCTCTGAAGGGCTTTGGCGCCGAAGAAGCATGGGCCGTAGCCGCGCTTATTGTGCAGATAAATGCTCGCTCGTCACATACCCGCTTGGCTGCCATCGAGACTCTCGGCAATATCGGCCCCGCAGCCAACCAGGCCCTGCCGGATCTAAAACGTCTCCTTAGAACCGAAGCCTGGGCGGTGCGCCAGGCTACCGCCAGAGCTATCAAACAAATTGAGGAGGCTGAAAAAGGCAAATCCGCAACGCCGGCAGCGCCGATGTAAGTCCCGCACATCAAAAGCACGCAACCGCGATCCGCCGACACTTACGGTAGTGTTCTCTTGAAAAAGGCGCGGTTCAGTCATATAATCAATCGCTGGTCCTTGTATCCGGGATAGGCAATGAAGAAGCGAACACTCATAATCATAGTCCTGATAGTCGCCTGTGTAGCGGTGTTGATCGGCTGGGTTATTAAACGCGAGCTTGGCCAGAGACCCGGAATCACGGTCGTCTCGGCCGGGCCTTTGGATATTCGCCTATGGGGCATTCGCGCGGATGCGGGGGGCGTCATCTACGACACAGAAGGCAAAAAGATTTGCCAAACCCTCGGTGTCGCCACTTGGGATTGGTCAAGCTGGGCCGATGCTGTTCACCGCCGTGACTTCATTTTCGAGCTGCCCAATACCGAAGAGCCCGTGCTATTGACCCCGTTGCCGCGGGTCTCAGTCAGCGGCGAGAACATACCTTTGGGCGGCTCGTTCGCTTATAGCTTCGTCGATTACAAGGGCAAGAAACTGCTGTGGCTTAGAACAACGTTCCCTCGCACGTTCAGAAAGTCGATCCTGGCCGGGCTGTGGAGGGCAGATGTCCCCATCGACGCAATCGACCTGACCCTTCGTTACTACCACGGCCCGCCCGGCAAGGCCGCCTTTACCCTCAAGGGGCCGTTCAAACGCAGTTCCGAAATGACCAGCGAGGACGGCGTGTACAAAGTGGCTTTCAAAAAGGACGGGGGGACCAACTCCTACCGATACGCTCAATTTGAGTTGAGCACAGGGACGTACTTCCATAGCTACGCGCCGGTCGTTGCCTACGACAGCCTGGGTAAGCGGCATCTTGTGACCAGGGGGAGTGGCCATTCAAGCCTGCAGGGCAGCCGTATAGAATACACGGTTGACGGAGTACCGCTCAAGAAACTCGCCGCCGTTGCGTTCGGCGAAGATCCTAATCATATAACCTTCAAGAACATTAGGCTCGACGTGCCGCGACGCAAAAGGCGCACTCACGCCGACTACCTCGACAAAATGGCAGAAAAACTCGAACTCAATCTTACTCCAAAGAAGCTCGCCGATTACCGGTTCAAAAGCCTTGTTGAAGCGATTGAAGTCCTTGATATTGTCCGCGGCGGACACATTATCGGGGCCTGTGAGACTTTTGTTCACGGTGATGGACACAACGGCAATTACAAGCTGGATGCTGCAAAACTAAGCCCCTTACAAGCTCAAAGCCTGCGCCGAGCAGCTTTACAATGGACGCAAGCTATGGACCCGAGACTCCGCGTTTATGCGACAAGAGTAGGACTACAATGCAAATGGCCCGAATTCGTCGAGCCCGCCTTCGAGTTGTTGAACTATCGACATGTCCATGATTGCCGCTCTGCGCCTGCCAGGCGGGTCAATCCCGATGCCGCATACGCGCTTGTCTGCTACGGCGAGCAGCTCTCGCCCGAGGACATCGACCGCATGAAACACATTCTTTTGCATCAAAACGATCGTGACATCCTTCAAAGTCTCAAAAGATGTCTCAGATCGCCCAAATCACAGGCTCGAATCGAGGCACTTTGGGATTTGGCCGACGATGACCGCCCCTGGCTGTGGTGGTATGCGATAGACAGGCTCGCATACTGGGACCAGTTCAAGGATAAGCAGAATTCACTGCCGGACAAGCTCAAACTGCGTCTGTTTCTCGTAAGAGGCCCCGCGGGCTTCTCGAACCCAGAACAGATCGCCAGCGAAGCGTATAGTCTGCTGGGCGAACTCTTAACGCAGCAACTGCGCCGGCTTGATTCCGGGACCTTCTACAAAGTTCTTGACAGGATCGCCAAACATCCCGACCGCAAGTACGCAAGCTCCGCTATGATTGCTTTCCTCCGGCGCCTCGACGATTACCACTACGTCGTCCAGGCGGTAGTTGATAGAATCGTCAAATATATCAACCTCTGGCACGGCCAAAACATCGGCGAGCTTGGGACCGACATTACAGATGAAACCGACGACCTACATACGTACGACTGGCCAGCAATAACCGGCGAGGCTATCGAGTGGTACGACACCGAGTACAAGGCCGTGGATCGGAACTCCGCACGTTGAAGACGCGCAATCCACGCACTGTTTCGGCCTCTATCCGAAGTTGTAGTGTTTTGTCACCGCCTCGGTGACCTGCCAGGTGCATTCGAGGTCTTCGGGGAAGACCACCAGATCGCCCGGCCCGAAGCTGACCGAATCGGTGCCGTCGGTCACCGTCACCTTGCCCTCGAGCAAAAGGCACGTCTCCTTTTCCGTGTACGCCCAGTCGAAGGTGCTGGGCTGGCACCTCCAGGTCGGCCAGGCCTTACACTCCGCGGCCTCGGCCTCCGACGGTTTTTTCACAATCACATCTTTTACAGTAGGCATATTGCTTAAGCTCCTTTGACTATTATCAGTTCACGCTGTATTATACACCGACCGCACCGTTTTGAAATATGTAATAGCAGTTTTTCAAGAGTCGCGTCAGACGAGTCATTTTAAGGAAATCAGAACCTGTGGACCAGGAGCAGGCAGACAAACTGGCGGCTTGGTTTGACAATTACGTAGCCGGCTTCTACGGCGACGACGATTTTGCCAACGCCAACTTCAAGCTAAAGCAAGAGCACAGTCACCGGGTTTGCGGGGAAATGCTGTACCTCGCCGAGGCACTTGGTCTCTCGGACAATCAAAAGGCAATAGCGCAGGTCATCGCCCTTTTGCATGACATCGGGCGGTTCGAGCAGTTCGAGAAATACCGCACCTACAACGACCCCAGAAGCGTGAACCATTGCCTGGTGGGCCTCGAAGTCCTTCACCGGACAAAGGTCCTCGGCGGCATAGAGGCAGATGAGAGGCAACTTATAGAAAGAGCAATTGAATGCCACGGCCTCAAAGAATTGCCCCCCGGCCTGTCCGACGGCTCACTGCTTTTTGCCAGATTGATACGCGACGCCGATAAGCTTGACGTATTCCGCGTTGTCATCGAATACCACAGGCAGTACACGGACAACCCCGATGAGTTTATGCTGGAGATCGAATTCCCCGACACCCCACAATGTTCCGCTGGGGTGGTCGAAGCGATTTTGAACGAGCAACTGATCGATTACAGCGCACTGCGCACGCTAAACGATTTTACGCTAATGCAGCTCGGGTGGGTCTATGACGTAAATTTCACGGCGACCCTCAAACGCATAAGGCAGCGAGGGTTCCTGGAGGCCCTCTTAGGCTGCCTGCCAGAGACGCAACAAGTCCGCAAAGTCGAAGAGAAAATCCTCGCGTACGTCGATTCCAGACTCCGGCGGCAAGTGTAGCGAAATGCGAAATCGAGAACGGAAACTTAATCTCCGCTTCATCGCTGGGCAGTAAATTTAGTAACTGTCCATTTTCGCGAAGTGTGAGCATAGTGGAATGCGGGTCGATTTTGAGCGTCGGATTATGAGCGAGATCTGCTGGGCGCGTTTGCTTTAATCGCTGGGCAGAAAAGACCATCGGCGCAGAACCAATAGCACCAGGGCCTTGTCCACTGGGGCGGATCGCGGAACTCATCCTCCAGCGTGGCGCCGTTTGCGACGCTGAGTGTGATTGCAGAGATGATGGCAATGAGTAGTTCTCTGTTTCTCATTTCTGTAGCTCTATTCTGGAAGCGGTTCTCAACTGGACCGGGCCTAACAGACCGGAGGGAAGCAGCGGCGTGTCCTTCTTGAACTTCGTAACATTGGTTTTGGTAAGCCGTTTTTCCGGCGGCAATGGGGCATCACCGACCAAGCGGTTGGGCCAGAGGTTTACAACGTCGATCTCAAGCTTGTTGCCGGTTGGTTTGACGGCCTGCGTGATATCCACTCGCCACGGTGCCGTCCATACAACCCCCAGATCCCTGCCGTTGAGTCGGACCTGGGCTACGTTCCTGACCCGCTTGAGATCAAGATATAACCGCCTGCCGGTTACCAGGTAATCCTTGGGCAGGTCGAATGTCTTACAGTATGTCACCTTACCAGAGTAATACTTGATCCCTGCTTCCGGCCGCTGCGTCCAGTCATCCAGTTTCTCGAACACGACCGATTCGGGGCCACCCCATTTCGGGTCGAACTTTGCCGTCCACGGTCCAGTCAGCTCTCCAAGGAGTGTTTGCTCTGCGAAATTGCCTGTGCCCGTGCCTTTGCTCACACGCGCGGGATTCCGGAACACCACGAACAGCGACCCGCGCGCCGCGAATTCCAGTGGCAGCGTGCAGCGGCCCCCCGCAATCTCGAATGCAGTCGCATTTCGGATATCGCCTGTTACCGCATCCCAGATCTCCGGTTGTTTGCCGGTGACGCGGAATGTGCATTCGGCGCTTACCGATTTGTTATGTTGATTACTGACAAAATAGATATCCGCGTCACCACTGCTGCGATGAATATAATGCAGAGGCACATCCCCCGATTCAAAGTCGGCAGCAATGCCCATCTTGGCAAGCGTATCTTGCAGATTGTTGCTGGAGACCAGTTTCAGTTTGCTCGCCAGTTTCTTCACTTCTTCATCGGATGCCGGATAATCCCTGAGCCCCGGCGTACGTGTCGGTTGTGGACCTACAATGGGGACACCGGTTTTCGCCAACTCGGCAACTTTTTTGAGTACAGCAAGTGACATCGCATCTGTGTTTGGCAGGACAAGCATGCGGTAGCTCATGCCGTCAGGCAGGACAATACAACCGTTTTTGGCGGAAACGCGTGTCAGAAGCACTTCGGTATTGATGGTGTCGCAATCATAACCGCGAGGCAGGGCAGGTTTCATGTGGTCCCGGCCGGGAACAAAGCCGGGGACATTCTCGCCGTAATAGTAACAGACATCGGCCACGAACAATCCCTGCTGAAGCATGAACTGGCAGCGGGACAGGTACTTCAGCCAGGCATGACTCTGCGGAAACCAGGTGATGTTCCGGTCGAAATGCGTCCCTGCCGCTTCCCACTGGTTGCCCGGCTTGATATCCAGGTACGGCTGATGGACATAGAAGCAAAGCATATTGCGCGTAAGCCCCGCACAGAAAGCGAGGTCGCCCACATCCTTCAGCATATAGGGATCTTTCTCCCAGTTCGGACCCATGGTGGTGTAAGCCTCGGCTTGCACGAACTTCTTCCCGTAGATGTGCGCAGCGGAGGCTGCCTGCCTGACCGTGTCGCATTGATTGAACTTGTTTCTGTAAGAGCATCCCCCGGAGGGCTCAGCCCAGCGGGCCCAGTACTCGCCCATGGGAATGTCGCTTTTTCCCAGGCATTGCAGTGCGTCAATCCAGTGAGTGAAGAAAGGCCCGCCGGACTCGGGGTGGATACCCATCCCATGCTTGCGCGACAGCTCGCTCAATCGTCCATAGTAGTTCTCCGCGATGCAGTCAGCCACGGTTCTGCGGCAATCATGCAGGAACCTGTCGGATATCTCTTTACTGTCCACGATCTTCCCGGCAAGTGCCGGAAGATACGGCAATGGATCATACCCGCGTCTGCGCATGAACTCCGAACGGAATTCGTCTGTCCAGGTTGGTACGCCGAGTTCCCAGCTGTCAATATGGGTGTACTTCAAGGTCTTGCCCATGAATTCGCCCATATCGGCTATGCAGGCTCCCACCGTCGCCTCAAAGTGCATGTCCATCGCCTTTCGGCTGAGCGGATCGATCTCAAGGCCGCCGCCACTCGGGCTGGTGCAATGAACAACTCCTCTGCCTACCAACGTGTATCCCATACGCATGATCTTCCAGGAGCCCTCTGGCGCATCCCAGACCAGCTTCCCGGAGGCATTCACTTGTGAAGTCACATCCACGGCATCCCGACTCCTGTACTGCGTTGTCAGAGGGGCTGGCTTCTTCTGGCCTTTCTTCAGAAGCGCGATCTCGCTGATCTGCACGTTCCAGGAGTCCTTGCCTTGATAGGGATAGGAAGAGCTGAAGACCAACCGGAAGAATTTCGCCTCTGTTTCGCCAAAAGCCACAGTCTTCTCCTGACGCTCGTGAACCACGAAACGGCAGATTGGTTGAAAGGTCTTGCCGTCATCCGAATACTGAAGCTCACAGTCCTTCGGTCCACAATCCGGATAGGGAGTGACAACAAGCGATGCCGCGGGAAACGGTGCGGGGAATTCCCAGTTCAGATATTCCGGGGCCTTCGGCGTCGGTCCTTGCCCAGGCTTATCTCCGTTTGATATCCAGCGTGTCTCTGGATTCTGGTCCAGCGTCAGTGCCGGCGGATACTTCGGATAGGATGATCCAGCCGTGAGCTTCGATATCGCCTGTCCCTCTTGCTCGGAAATCCTGATCGCCAGAACAACGCTGTCACGATAGTAGTTGCCCTTAATGGCGGTCGGCGCGGGAAGCTGTTGCTCCAGTTTTCTGCCGCCTAGAACCGTTGTTTCCGACCACGCGAATGCTTTTGCTGCGTGCTCCGGTTTGACCCACGGACCACCGGCGTTCCAGCCGCTGCAGAGGTTCAAGCTGATTTGCAGACCCAGCCGGTCAGCTTCTTGAAGTGCGAATTTCAGATGCTCTCGCCATTTGTGGCTCATAAACGCCGGACCATCAGGCGCCAGCGGGCCGCCATTTCCCGCATCGAACACCATCGCACCGGCGATACCCTGTTGTTTCATCGCCTCCAGATCAGCGGTGATACCGACCTTGCTAACATTGCTGTCGAGCCACCACCAGTACGCCCAGGATTTGGCAGAGTCCGGAGGAGTTCTAAATCCCTCTTCAAGCGCAGCGCCGTTGGTGACGCTGAAAAAAATCGTGAGTATGATGAGGATCAGTAACTGGATGGCTTTCATTTCAATAATTCCTTTCTGGCAGCGATTCTCAACTGCACTGGACCGATCAGACCGGAGGGCAGGAGTATGTTGGGGCCTCCAGTGGTAGCAAACGTATAACGGCCAGTCTTGTACTCCCTGCCGCCCAGAAAGCCGGACTCCCATTTCACGGATCGCACGTTCTTATCCGGCGCCTGCTGGTCGCCCAGCATGCGGTTCGGCCAACGGTTGGCCACGTCAATCTCGAGCACATTGCCCTTGTCCTTTACGGCTCCTGTAATCTCGATGCGCCAGGGCGCGCACCAGACCACGCCAAGGTCTTTTCCATTGAGTTTGACCCGGGCCATGTCATGGACCGTTCCGAGATCGAGATAAAGCCGCTTGCCTGATCCCTGGGGAAGGTCAAAGGTCTTACGATATGTAGCGATGCCGGAGTAGTACTTGATTCCGCGTTCCTCTCTTGCTGTCCAATCCTCAAGCGTCTTGAACGTAACCTTTTCCGGGCCACCCCACGTGGGGTCAAAGGCGACTTGCCAGGAACCTTCCAGATTTGCAACGGATTCTAACTTGGGGAAATTCACGCTCTTTGTATCTGCCGCGCCACCTGATTGCCCATCGCGGGGAAAGATCACGAAGAAACTTTGATAAGGAACAAACTGCGTGGGAATGGTTGTGAGTCCATTCTCCTGTTTGTATTGGGGGAGAGGCCGGTTCTCTCCTGTCACCGGATTCCAGAGTTCCGGTTGCCCTTTGCTGACCCTGAATGTGCAATCGGCGTCAAGCGGTCCGGCAGACTTGTTGGATAGGAAATAGATCTCTCGCTCTTCAGTACGGCGATGCCCGTAACGTACCGGGCCGGTAGCGGTGAAATCCTCGCTCACACGCATCTGTTTCAGGACCGAAGCCGTGCTATCATATTCAGGATAGAGTTCCTTATGTTTGGGGCCGCCCCAGTGGATGGTGCCTCGGCCGTATTTGCGTTTGGTTATTTCCGCGGGCGATTCCAGGGCGCCCCATATTTTCTTTGCAAGCTTTTGTACTTTATCATCACATTTTGGGTAGTCTGACAGGCTCGGTGATTTTACAGGCGGCGAACCGATGACCGTTGCGCCTGACTTAACAAGGCTTTCGATCTTTGCCAGAAGTTTCGGCGTCATGGTTTCAAATTGAGGCAGCACCATCAGGCTGTATGAGGTTCCGCCGGGAAATTCGATCTTACCTTTGCGAACTTTGGCCCTTTTCATGAGGATATTTGGAGAGCATCCGTCAAAGCCGTAACCCTTTTTATCTGCAAGCGGGCCGGTGCCTTCTAATGCACTTGCCGGGGCGCGGAACACATGCGGGGCACCTTCGGGTGTCAGGTACAAGATGTCAGAGACCGTCACTCCCTGTCGCATGAGGTGTGAACATCGGCTGACGTATTCGTGGTAATCACTGACCATCGGCCACCATGTCTGGCCGCGATCCCAGTGTACGCCGTAAGGCCCCATTGTCATGCCCGGGCGAAACTCGTCGCCGAGCGGTTTGTGTGCAAAGGTGTGATAGACGAAACGGTTGACACCTATGCAGAAGGCCCAGTCGCCCTGGTTCTTCATCGACCATGGATATTGTCTCCATCTTTCCTGTCCACCTGCGGTGAACGCTTCTGCTGAAACCATAGGCTGGCCCATGGTGTGTGCGATGGACGTCGATTCGATGCAGCTGAACGACGAATTAAATCCCATCCCGTTGCTCCAGAACTCGCACATGGGGACATCGGCAACCGCACCCAGGTCCAGGTCGGCGGTTGGGTTCATGTCGTATGGTTCGATGGAGAGTTCAAAGCCTTTCTCCGCCCCAAGTTTTTTCAAGTGGCCGGCGTGGTTTTCCAGCACCAGTTCCTGACTTGTCAGGCGAACATCCCAAAGGAAACGCTCGGATTCTTCCAGGCTGCCTACGGCACGTCCGCTGTATGCGGGCAGGTACGGCTTTGCTTCATACCCGCGACGCTTCTTAAACTCGGCAAGAAAATCTTTCGTCCAGTTTTGCGAGCCCATCTCCCAACTGTCTATGTGTAGCGTCGTCCAGCCGTTTTTGCCTTTTCGCGGGCCTACTTTTTTCAGCAGTTTGCCGTAATAGTTTGCAAAGTGATGGTCCAACGCCGCGGTATCGAACTTGTCGCATTCCAGGCCAAGACCCGCCTTCGGAGCGGGACGTGTACTTGCACAAGTGGCGCGACGGGCCATTCGAACGATCGTCCAGTCGCCGGCAGGGACATTCCATTGAAGGCGGCCATCAGAATCTAAATACTCGCTTACGTCTATGATGTCCTCGGGCGAAATAACGCTTTCGGCGGAGGGCTCATCAAATTTGGCAGGGGCAGGCAGAAACTCTTTGACTCCGGATCTCGATGTGTAAGGGAATCTTTGGTAAAGGGCCTTTTCGGCGACATCTGTAATGACCGGGGTGCTTTTAGGGAAGGCATAAACGACGACATCTTCGTAGAAGTCTGTAAGCATCTTACCCCAGGGACTTGGTCGCTGCTGCGGAATGGCCAGAACCGCATCGAATTTTGCGGGGCCCTTTGTTTCGGTTACGCTAAAGAGCAGGAACTGCATGGCTTGTTCGGGTTTGACCCATGGGCCGCCGCTGCCTGTCCAGCCAGGCCCGGAACCGAGAGTAATATCGATCTCGAGGCGTTCAGCCTCACGAACCGCATGTGCAAACAAATCCTGCCACTTATCGCTCATAAAGTCAACCGGCCCACGGGGCACGCCTACGTTCACCTCAAGAAAAACCAAATTCCCAAGCCCGACCTCTTTCATCGACTCCAGGTCGGCGGTCATACCCTCACGACTAAGGTTACCGTCCATAAAATACCAGTAAACCCCAGGCCGAGCCGAGTCCGGGGGATTTAGGAAATCATCTTCAAGCGACGCGCCGCTGACAACACTAAGTGACAGCACAAAAAACAAAGCGATGATCAGTTGTAATGATTTCATTGTTTGGTTTCCTTTTCTCATATTGTGTCAATCATAAGCTCGGCCGTCAGGCCGAATCCTTCATTAGGCACTCTCAAACTGGCCAATCGGTCAGTTTGAGCAATTCAATAGCATAGGAATTTGTTATTTTGGGCAATATAGCGAAGCCGGGCAACTAAAAGCCCCCGGCGAAGCCGGGTTAAGTTCATAAACCCCAAACTCCAGATCTGCATCCAGCATAGCCCGGTAGTTTTCCGGCGGGATATCGTCTGTTACACTATGGTTGGTGGACATTATATAACGGCCGCCCGGCTTTAGTTTTTCCATGTGTTGGCACACTTGCTCTCTGACCTGTTCCGGGGTGCCGAGGGCCGGGCCGACCGAACTGTGGCCGGTCGAGACGATGCGCAGGCCGTTGCCTTTCGGGTAGCTCAGCGGGCGTCTCTTAGGGGGCTCGGCAGTTTTGCCGGCCATCTGCTCGGCCAGCTCTGCATT
>CAYWOD010000094.1:0-13107 GCA_964459805.1 uncultured Pirellulales bacterium | reverse complement strand
AAGGCAAGGTATTCTCTTAACCGTAAGTGGACAATGTCCGTTTCACGCTGAACCATTACAAAGGTTGTCACCTTGCTTCCATTTTTTCCACCTGCTTGCTGCTCTCGTCATTATAGAAGCCAAGAATGAGCCACCTAATAAGTTTACATATTGCCAAGCCACCAAACCATAGAACGAGCCGCGCACCGGAAAATCCAGCAAGAGCACCGGCCAAACCTCCTGCTATGCACAATTCCACCAAGGTTGGTTTGGACAACTGCACCCAGAACCTATTTGTTTCTAATTCTTTTCGCTTTTTCTTATTGTATGTTCTGACGGTGACAATTCTTTCATGTTCCGACATGTAGCGCCATCTGTCTGTGTCAATGCCTTCGACGATCATCTCAAAGAGTATTTTGTTTCCACTGTAGTTTTCTGGAATAAGCCGCACATCAAACCCTGGCATGTTACTTTTGTCTACTTCATGCTCATGTTTGTCGATAATCATTTGCACAATCAGGAGGGCACAAACAATACTAAGAGGCACTGCCAGGACAGTTACAATTCTCTTGAATCCACGCTCTGAGTTCATCATGTAATCCTTTGGGTATCACTCATTTTGATTTTCCTCTAAGAAAAACTGGCTCCTCCAATAAAAGGAGGGTATTTCCCGCATCCATATATCGGCTTTTTTCCTGCTGTAGTTAAGCAGGTCAACAGTCGTAACGTCAGAGCCGGAGTTGTGGTTCCAATAAAACCATACAAAATAACTAAAGAGAGCGCAAATATCGGATGGTCCAATATAGTGGCGTTTGTTTCGGACCTTGTGCAAAAATTTATGAGTTTGACAAAATAAATCCTGGGGAAGTTTGTAAGAAATCACCAAAAAGGTTGTGTAAATTGCTTAGAGTATAGCGGAAGTTATATTTGGTTTAAGGGGGAAAAATGCTATTTGCGAGGATTAAAGGTCTGACTAAGAAGCAAGTGGAGGCACTAAACAAAAATTCAAAGAAAGGAAAGAGTAATGGTGAGAAGAAAAAGAACAGTCGCTCTTATTGCATTCTTAAAGGGTAATAGTGACCCGAAAGTAGGTATGTCTGGATGTGCGAATTACGACCACCACTACAGGGGTTGTCTATTTGCTGATACTTGCTCCGTGGAAGAAGGGAAGCGGTGTGACTACTTCGAGCGGGTGGTATTGCCAACACCGCCAGACGTAGGCTTGAAGCAGCTTGAAACTATGGCCAGTCACGTATTTTGTTGTTATTGTCATATATTGTGGATTGGATTTTTTGCGGGCGATAGGGGAGGCGGTTTGCGGGGTGTTTTGATCTCTTCATCAGCCCAGCCTCCGAAGTTAGATTCATTCAGGCGGGGGGATGCAACGCTGTCACATATCTGGCTTCGGCTGGGGGGTGATGACATCAAAACAGTCTCGCCGAAGGCGATTCTGGAAGGGTCTGTGAGCGCCAAGGCAAAAATTCATGAGAAGTCACTATATTTCTATAACGGGCGATCAGGTTTGGTCTATCAGCAAAAAAGATTTACACGGGCATAGGCGCGTTTGGCCGCCGAAGGCGTGAATATCATTTGGGCTGGGGGGCTTCGGATTTGCCCTTGCCGTTTTGGGAGGGGTACGCGTTGGCTTTGCCGACGGGCTGGAGCTGACCGTCAATTTCCTGGAGTTGCATCTTGGTGGTGGTGCCGTCGGGCTGTTGGGTGACATACCAGTGCTCGCCGTTGTCGGTGATGTAGAGATTCTCGTATTCACCGAGGGATATTTTCTGTAAGCCTTTGGAGCCGGTGGACTTGGCATAGTCGCCCTTGGACTTGGCATAGTCGCCCTTGAACTTGGAGTAGTCTGCCTTGAACGATTTGTCCATAGAAACGACATCGGCATGTTTACCCGAGCGCTCGTAGGCGTTGGAATGATCGGCCGAAGCCACCGCCGGATCGGAGTCGCCGGCATGCTGTGGGTCGCCTGCGGCGTCGAATCGGTCTGTGTCGCCGTCTTGATAGTCCTGTTCGGCCAAGGCATAGAGGTCCTGCTCGGGTGCGGCGCGATCGTCGGCATGCATGTCAACCGAGCGTTGTCCGGAGGCGCCGGCCTTCGAAGCCGGGGCCGAACCGCGGACTGCCCCGGCGCTTGCGGCGTTGCGGGCCCGATGGGCGCTGAGGCGGACCTGCCTGATGCCAAACGACAGGACGGTGACCGACAACAGGACAGTCGCCACCATTATGAGCTGCTTTGTCATTTGCTTCATCTCTTGCTCCGTTTCATGCCGAATGCCGGCGCCGAGCGAACTGCTTTCGCGGCTGTTTCGAAACCATTATCCGGGATTTCCCATATACACTTCAAGCTCTATAATACCAAGATTTCATCTATTGTCAACAACTTCCCGGCAGGTTCAGCATCCCATGTCGCAAAAAACACAAGAGAAGCGACATATTTGTGTGAAGAAGCCACTTTTTGTTATTGTTTTGGCATACATCCACTGTTGGCCTCCATTCGAGAACCCGATTTTCAGCAGTTCCACACATCATTCCGGCCTCGCGGGTAGGTGAGTGTCCCGAGTTTGCAAAAAACAGTTAGAATATCATATTTACAAGTTGCTGAAGCTGCCAAATTATTCCTTGACTCATAGTTCAAAAACTGTATAATCATAATAGCTCTGGTTGATTTGAAATTTTCCGAAGGAGGAGCAAAGATGAAAGCGCACTCAATTCTTGTACTCTCGATAGTGGGTCTATCTGCATTTGTTTTCTCGAGTTCTCGGCTGGCGTTTCCGGCGGATCTCGCATCTCAAGGCGACCGAGCCTCCGCAGCGAGCTACTTCACAGTCCCCGAGACCGAACTCCTGGATACTGAGTTTTCTCAGACTCGCTGGGGTGGCGCGGTCGAGCGAACCGACTCATTCGACGGAACGGTCTTGTTCAATTTTTCCGGCCTTGGTCCATCGAGTACCGGCCTCAAGGACGATTACCCGGTTGCCAAGGTTTACGGACAGATCTTGCCCAGCCACGGAAGCGGCGATTTCTCCAACTTTGATGGCTACATCCTATGGCTCAAGAACCTTGATGCCGCTCCTGTGTCGGTCAGCCTGTTCATTAACACGGGCTTCACCGGCCCAAGCGGCGTCCCTTCCAACGACCCGAGAAATGATACGTTCTGGCAGTCACCCTGGACGCAGTTGGAGCCGGGAGAAGCGCGGACCCTGAAGTTGGAATTTGATAACGCCATTCCCTGGAACATTAACGACAACCCACCACCGCACACCCAGGGAACCGACGGCGTCCCAACGCCCATCAACGACTATGACCGCGCAGAAGTCAGCGCAATAGGCTTCCAGGTTTACACAGACGCCAATCCCGAAGCCCCGGTTCTCCTTGGCCCCGGCAAAGCCCCGATATGTTCCCTTGAGCTTGAAGCGGATCTAAACAACGATTGCAAAGTCAACTTTAATGACCTGGCCATAATGGCTGTCTATTGGCTCGACTGCAATCTCGAAACCCAATCCACCTGCTCCCCTTGATTACCTGATAACCTGATCCCGCCCTCCACTCCGTTTAGCCGTGGTCGGCACGGTGACGCCCATCGACCTTCTTTTGCAGATCCCTATCTCCCGCATCCTCGTAACGTGATTCATACGGGGCGACAGCCACTGCGTGGCTTGTTAGTCAGGAGTCAACCTCGAAGATTTGGTGGTATCGGCTCAGGCTTCCTTATTCGGGCGGCCCCTGAACCTCAAGAGCCAAAGCGCAAAGGTCCTTAAACGGCAGCACACAATATTCGTCCGTAACGTAGTAGCCTTTGCGAATGTTCAGAAACTGAACATGCCCGTCCAGGAAAGCCAGGTTATGACAATCCGGCTTGTTGTGCCATTCCGCCATTTTCTTCAATTCCTCGTAGAGATGAGGCTTTGGCATCCATTGGTTAATCCAGCCAAAATCACCCATCAGCAACAGGCGAGCGGGGTTTACTAACCCTTGATCACGGTGGACGGTAGGCAGCCATTTATTAATTTCCTTGTCCAGAACCGCCGTCCCCGCACTAAAGGTGCCACAAGCATTCTGACCGATCAAGAAGATGTTCGTCTGGTAGCTCGTCCCGAATGCGTGATATGTCTTCTCTGCCCAAAAAAGCCCTGGTATTCCACCTCGGTCCGCGGGACAGAAGAATACTTTAGCACTGTTCGGACTCTCCAATGTTGGCTCCAACCCAATGTACGGGTTCAGCGGACAAGGAGACAATCCCTTTATCCCTTTCCACCCGCCATAATCGACATTGGCCTGCATTCCTTGGTAAAAGCGTCCGTCGTGATCATCCAGGTACAAACGCCATGCGATGGCAAGGTTCCTGAGATTGGACCCGCAACGCACCCGCTTACCCAGGTCTCTGGCACTGCGCAGCACCGGCATAAGAATAGCCATCAGCACCGCAATTATCGCTACAACCACCAACAGTTCTACAAGCGTGAAACCCGCGGATGGATCCGTACATCTACTTTTTTTGTGGAAGCGGCGTATCATTTTTCTTTACCTCCCACTGCTGGAGCCGACTCATTGTGCTCCCCTTCGTTGACAACACTCAACTCATACAACCTGGCCTTAAGCTCGCTCTTGAGCAGTTTGTCACGGCCAAGCCCATCAATCGGTAATTGGCCAATGGCCTGGTAGCTGCGCCCGTAGGCTTCAAGAGCTTCGCTCTCGTTGCCGTCTTCAAGATAACTCTCACCTATAACAAAATCTCCGAACCAACCGTACCCATCCGGAAGGCCTTGACGGAAACTCGCTTCCTTTTCAGGTATTGCTTCAGGATTCAGCAGAAATGCCGCCGCCGCCTTCTCCTTGGACCCATCTCCCAGTAATCCGGCGATCCATCCTGCACGCCCGTCATTTTTGTGCCAGGCGTCCAGGAACGCCAAGAAAGTGTATTGACGGTCGAGGCCGAACGTCGTCTTAGCCTCCTCAATGAACCGTCTCCTGATTGTCTCTGCGTATTCTTTGGCCTCTACTCTGTCCATGTGCAAATAGTAGCTCACATAAGAAAACGCAAGCACGATCACTGTCAGCAGCCCCACTATCTTGGCCGTATTGCGATGCCGGGAGACAATCTTACGCAGCACATACAGGGAACTGACGGACTTGGCGACAATCGGCAGGCCCTCGAGCCAACGCTGAAGGTCGCCGAGCAGTCCGGCTGCAGATTGGTATCGCTGGGCCCTGTCCTTGGCCAGGCACTTGATCAGGATCGCCTCGACATCCGAGTCGAACCTGCTGACAATCTGCCTGGGCCGGACCGGGTCTGCGTTCTGAATATTGTCCAATGCTTCTGCGACCGAGCCAGAGACATCGTATGGGAACCTCCCTGTGAGCAACAGGTAGAGTATGACGCCAAGCGAGTAAACATCGGTTCGAACATCAGTCAGGTCGGACCTGCCCATAGCTTGCTCCGGTGACATATACGCCACGGTGCCCTTTATCTGCCCGGTCATTGTCGGCATGTCCGCAGTTCCGGCGGCGGAGGTCCAGCTTGTGGCCGTCTTGGCCAGCCCAAAGTCCAATACACGCGGCTCGCCGCGGTCATCCACCAGAATGTTGGAAGGCTTAAGGTCCCGGTGAATAACACCGCGTTGATGTGCGTGAGTCATTGCATCACATACCTTGGTGAAGAGTACTATCTTCTCTCGGAACGAAAGCTGCTCTGAGCTCACATATCGATCCAAAGCCTGGCCATGGACATATTCCATAGAAAAGTAATATTGTCCCTCGGAAATCCCACTATCGCGGATAGCAACAATGTTGGGATGATCCAGGCTGGCGGCCAGTTCCACCTCCCGCTCGAAGTGGTGTCGTGCTTTTGCCGAAACAGACATTCCCGGCGGCAGCACTTTCAGGGCCACCCTCATCTTAGTGGCTTTGTGAACCGCTTTATATACGATGGCTTGGCCGCCCAAAGGCAGCTCCTCGAGTATCTGGTAGCCTTCGTAAGTCGAGGGGGGACCTTTCTCATTAGAACGCTTGATGAATGTGGCACTGGATGCATTAGGCATTGACCTGATAAGTGATTCATTCTGAGCGTCAGTGGTCTGATCACTTCTTTCATGATCGCCGGCTTCCGCAGGATCAGGTGTGCCTGCCGGCTCGCCGGCCTTTGAGCAAGCGGACCGTATCAACCGACGGCACTTCCGACAACCGGCAATGTGGACTTCGATCGATAGTCGCTCCTGCTCGGAACAGCTCCCGCTAACATACCGTTCAACCAACTCCTGACCCAGGCAATTTCCCATTTATCCACACTCCAGCAATATTCGAACCGACTGAATTTATAGGCCAAAAACGTCCATTGACACACAACGGCCAAATACCTGGCGTGGCTGAGAACAAATTCACAAGACAACCCTATTGCCACGATAAGGCTGCCGCTACGTTATCATATACACATTCTCTGATCAAGACAAATCTGATGCCTAAACGTGCAAAACTCTCCATTGAGCTTGTCATTTACGAACCTGAAGAAGAGCTGTCCAGGCGTTTCTTTGCTTCATAATAGCTGCTATCCTGAGTTTGTTTGCAGTGTCTTGTTTCGACAAGCCCCGGCAGCATCGACAAAAAGCCGCCTGAGTCTGCGAGGCATCCAGCGTTTCTTGATGAGCTTATTGAACGAAATTTCCAACGCTTTGTAGCTGTAGCTTGTGATCTTTGCGTCATGGAACAACAAAGCATTGGCAATTGCAGCGAAATATATAGTCACCGCAACATGTTCGGCCTCGGGACCTTTTCCAGCGGTCATTTTCTTGGCGTAGCGTCTAATCTTCATGATTGTGCCTAAGTCCGTCTCACGGGCGGTTAGCACATCCCCTAACGGTGTCGCGGAATGTTGCTCAACGTCGTCGTCTTTCCGGCCGGATTCCACTGACACGTCGCTTAGCATCGCAATATCAGGCGACAACGGGCTCGCCAGGCGATCAGCGAGCATCTGCTCAATGTTCTGCTTCGAATCAGATTCCCGTTCTTTTCCAGAATCAAAAGTAATGCCCAAAAGGTGCGCCAGCTTCTTCGGGGCCAGGCCCAGGATCGAGTACTTAGCCATTGGTGCTTAACTCCGATGGTTGTCTCTTGGATGTTCATTTGTAGTAGTGCGATTGTCGTTATTCTATACGCAGAAGAGGCCCTCAGCTTGCGCGCCGCTTTGAAAGAATTTTCATCAGATCGCGAATCTCTTGTTCCACTTCCTCATCTGAATTCACATACCGGCGAACACGATCCTTTATGGCTGCCTGGAATCTCCGCTTGACGGTTACAATCATGTTCGCCGCCTTCGCCTCGCTTTGAATACGAAGACGCTTACAAAGCTCAACCAGCGACTCAGGTTCCGCACCATCCATAATCGGCCCCGGAATTCTTGCATAAAACAGTTGCCAATGCAGCTTCTTGTCGTCCCTCAAACATCTATGTTCAACTTCGGCAAGCACGTCCTGCAAAAGAACTGAGGCCCAAACATAAGTGAATGCGTCATCGGGCTTCATTGTCTTCGCGGTCACCGACAAAGAAGACTCATCAAAATCATCCAAAGAAAGTACGCCGCCCTTCGGACGACGCCTTTTCGCAGCCCCATGCCTGTATGCACTGGCAATGTAGTGGTTCAAAGCTGTTAAAAGAAGAGTTCGGAAACGGCCTTTAGTCCGGTCGGCTCGTTCAAACAATTTCCTCCCTACGACTATCTCTTCGAAAAAGCCTTGGGTCAGGTCTTTGGCAGCTTCGTTCGCGTACCCTTTATGCCTCAAGTAACAGTAAACAGGCTTCCAATAACTTCTTATCAGTCTGTCAACAACGTCCCTTTGCCGAGCCTCATCTGATGTCCTTGCGTCTCGAATATCGGACCAGCACGTCGTCAGAAAAACGTTGCGGCCCCCGCCCATACTCGTTTCATCGTCCGGTTTCGGCGTCATTAGTTTACTTTGAATTTTGATGCTTGTCTTCGTCAGGCCGGATCGTCACGATCTACGGACCCAAACTGACAACTGCACATAGATTATACTATATCTCATAGGGGAAAGTCCACATTAAGCAGCAGAAGCCACTCTCAAGGCGATGAGAGTTTCTCAACCGTATCTCCGAGCGTTGCAAAACGTCTGATTCAACGACGCAACCGGCCAAGGCCTTGCGTAATACGTTGACGTATTTTCTTTTCTTTGGCGGTTAGAGTCCGTTTGACAAACAGACCCCGGTGCTCAAACAGATCAGCAATTCTCTTTTGCAGCCGCTTGTTCCTTAGTGCCGATTCGTGTTAACTTGTGCCCAGGGTATTCATGGTTAGAAGACTATGCAGTCCGCAAAGACGTCCTGGAATTCGGATTCGTGGGCTATCTCTACGTATTGGATTTTTCGGGCGACCTCGCCCGCCGCCTCTCTGCACTGCTCGTTGATAAGCGCTATTTGTGCGCCGACTACGGCGGCGTTGCCGACTGAGCGGACCCGCTCCAGCGGCAGGTCGGGGAGCAGGCCTATTTTGGCCGCATTCGCGGGACTAATGTAATTGCCGAACGCCCCAGCTAAGTAAACGCACTGTATATCACTATCTTTGATGCCGAGCTTTTTCTGCAAGAGCTTTATGCCGGCCCGAATCGCGGCCTTTGCCAGTTGCGTCTCGCGGACATCCTTCTGAGTGAGGATGACCTGCTTACCCCCCTGCTCACTGGGACGACCCAGTATGAAGGCGGGCTGACCGTCATGTTCGATTAGTCGGGCATATACGGCCGGCAGGAGCGCGGGCTTGACCTCTTCGCGGTCAATGAATCGGCCCGTCCCATCAATAATGCCTAACTCGAGCAGGACAGCCACCGCATCAATCAGGCCGGAGCCGCATATCGTCCGCGCCGGGCAATCGCCTATCACATCGATGTCGATGTCGTCTTCGTTTATGACCACCGCCTCGATCGCACCGGCAGCCGCCCTGCTGCCGCAGGTTATCCGTGCCCCTTCGAATGCAGGCCCGGCCGCACAGCTCGCCGCGTAGAGTCTGTCTATGGTGCCGAGGACGACCTCGCCGTTCGTGCCGATATCGACCACGAGTGTCATTTGCCTGGCCGAGGTGATATCGACGGCTAATGCGACCGCCGTAGTGTCCGAGCCGACGAAGCCCGCTATATTCTCAAGCGTGTGGATATTGCCCGCCGGGTTTATTTTTAGAGCCAACTCTTCGGGCCGGACGTCGTGTGCATCGAGCGAGGATGCCTTGTACGGCGCCTGCCCTAATTGCGCGATGGGCAGCTTAAGAAAAATATGGTTCATAGTGGTATTGCCAACGACGCACATTTCATAGATATCGCTCGGCTCGGCGCCGGCCTCGTTGCAGAGCTGCGCTATGAGCTGATTTATGCAGCCGATTATTGTCTCGTGTAGCTCGGCCAGTTTATCTTCGCTCTGGCCGAATGTGATTCTGCTGATAACATCATCCCCGAAGCGGCCCTGTGGATTGAGTGCAGCGGCGGTTGCTATCTCCCGGCCTTCGGCCATATCGAGCAATTTCGCAACGACTGTGGTCGTCCCGATATCAACCGCCAGCCCTATTACCTTCTTTGCGGCATCTCCTGCCTGATACTTCTTGTACACTGTCGGGCGGACGTCGATTTGTGCATCGACGCCGTGTTGAAGAATTCTCTGCTCGAAGAACCTCGATTCCGGCGGGATTGTGACGGTAAGATCACTTTCGACGCGGTACTGACAGGCCTGAACCAGCCGGTCGTCCGGCTCCAGCGCGACTATGCACTTCTTGCAGATCCCTGTGCCCCCGCACACACTGTTTAAGATGATGCCGGCCTGGCCGGCGGCCTCCAGGAGTGTCGCGCCAGAGTGAATTGAGATTTGCTTGCCGTCAGGCTTGAAAGTGATTGTGAAATGCTTCATTTATCGCACTACGCACGTGCATATCCAACCGGGTGGCTCGCCCTGGTATCCGATATACACGAGGCTCAAAGCCGGTAATCAGCTTATTTTGTGACGGATTTTCCAGCGGGCACGCCGCTTCTTGCTGCCCACCTTGCGCCTGCGCCTCGGTTTTGCCATCTATTGCTCCAGAAACATACCCAAAAATCTTTACTGCAAAATGCTTTCGAACCTTTGAGATGTATGGTATTATAGAAAGTTGAGAATTCAAAGTAAAAAATTAAAAATAAACGACCAAGCGGCCGGGGCGAATCCCGGCGGAAACTAAGATGCTGTAACAATATCAATCTGTAACTGACCTGACGCCTCTGGATTCCCGCTACCTGCTTTCGCGGGGACAAGCTTCGCGGGAATGACAGATGGGCAGCTTTCTTTTTGTTAGATGGTCTAATTTTGGTGCGAAAATGCTTCAGTGTAAAGATTGCGAGTTGTGTGAGACGGAAGCCGACGGGAAAAAGACGTTCAAGTGCGACCCGTTTTCCAACATCAAGGAGCCGGAGTGCATAGCCAAATGGCAGTTGATCCGTCTGGATATGCTGGTCGCCAGCTACCAGAGCATGCTCAAGTGGTACGGGAAGCTGGCGCCAATCCAAGATAAATTATTTAAATATATGGAGCGCGAGATCGAGGATATCGACGAGTCCGATCGCTGGAAGATCGACGACGATGAGGACGAAGACGAAGAAGGCCCCTAACCCGGACGAGCCGGAACCAAAGAGGGTTGGATAAAAGGCTGACGCCTCAACGAAACCGCCTTCTGCTCATAAGCATCCGTCTGATTCGCACGACCGCAATCTCCCTCCCCACCCTCTTCGAGGGAGGGAGATTGCTTGTTCTGAAACCAAGAAGCTTCGCTGCCGCCGGCCGATCAAAGCTGCCGCCAAATACAAGACGATTTGGCACCATCTTTGAAGCGGCCCTACACGTTACTCATACTATGATCCTAACCCAGACGAATCGCAACCTAAAAGGCTATTGAAATCATTATCGACATACCATAAAATATCGGCACTATTAAGACCCCGTAATGGGGAATATGTGCGTTACGAGTCCGATGCTTGCTATCACCTGACTATGCTCAGGAGGCTTTATGCCACTTTCTTTTTAAAGGGACTCCATAATACAGTTTTGTTTTACCGGCCCCTTCGACCCAGTTTGGGGGAAAGGGGGTTTTTTATGCTTACATCAACATTTTGTGATCATTTTGCGCACAATATTATTTGTAAGAGATTAATAAAGGGTCGTAAAAATTTGTGCCTCAAAGCACAACAATGCGCAGACAAACTTTAATGTAACATATTGGTACCAAATTATCTACGCTTTTTTTCGAAAAATCCACAGAATTACGCCTTTTTACTCCAAAAACAAGCAGGGCCTAATGCCGAATCACTCGGCATTAGACCCTGAAGTAATCCAAACAAACTTATCGGTTGCTTTCCAAAGGTGAGTATCAGCGTTTAGCGTCGTCTCGTACGACGAAGCAGAGCCAGACCACCCAGTCCCAACAGGGCCACAGTCGCCGGCTCGGGGATAGCTGTTAAGGTAGTCTTCGCGGGATTTCGCACGTCATAGTCCAGTACGAGACTGCCTGCGCCGCCGTAACCGGTAATCCAGCCGTTCTCGATGTATCCCTGGACCAGCTCCACCTCATCGCCCTTTATTGTCAGCGTACCGGCAGCGACGTCCATCGTGCCGACAGAACCAACATCCGTTCTCATCCGGAAACGCATGGCGTTTATAGTTCCACCATCCAGATTCACGTGACATCTACCTGTAGCCTTCCATGCAATATTGAACCATTTCCCGGTTGTTGGTAGTGTAATAGTTCCACCCGTCATATTGATAGTGGCCGAACCCACACGCCCCGCATCGAGGTTGGCGCCAATAATTATGGTGCCACTATTCATATTAAGTGTCCCGTTACTACCCTCATGGTAGGCCACATAAAACATATTTGTTGTCGTAAGAGTTCCACCGTCCACTGTCAGGGCACCGGTTAATTTATTAAATCCAACGTGTACATTAAAAGCCACGGCGCCTTCGTTCGCGATAGTCGGGCCGGGGAGCATTCCGATTCTGGCCTCGTCGACAGAGGTGGGGACTGTACCGGTGTCCCAGTTTTCTGGCGTGAACCAGTTGTGGTCGCCGGTGCTATCGTTCCAGACGATCGTAGCTTGAAGATTACCGGCCAGAGACAACACCACAACAAAAGAAACCAAACAAATCATTTTTCTAAGCATACTAAACATCACATTTCTCCTTGCAAAAAGGGTTAACATAAACATGCCCCGGCTACACACGAAAGCACATCTCGTCTTCGACAAGCATCCTGACATTTATCACTACGAGTGATGATGCCTCTCTCAGACAACCATGAACAAAACAAGCAACAAAGAATCTTCAGCAAACCCTGTGCTTGCCTGAAAAGAACTCAATTTTAAAGACTTGGCTTTTCATACCCTCTTAACGGATGGCCGCATTGAGTTGTCCGGTTGGATCGCCACTTCATCACACCAACCTCACGACGACCTTCATTCCAGGCTCATCAATCTACGCAATTGACGCAGCCGGAAACTCCGAATGCCTCCTAAAGCCATAGTCCACAATACCCGTGAATCTAAGTTACCTACTTATACCAAATTCACTATATTCCCGTCAAGGAAAATCTTGCAAAATGCGTAACCGGTCAGTTACGGGTGGGTCACTCGGTCTCTCGTGTCGAACGCTGACGTCTTGAAAATCCGCTTTTTATGTGCCAAAATGGGGTTTTACTGTTTACATGGACGCCTATGTGGCAAAATGGTCAAGTGCGAGAAATTTTTGAAAAAATGTTGTCGTGCTATATCTCCAAACGGTGCTTTTCTGGGATTCTCCGAATCTCACGGTCTTATTTGGAGTTCCCCGTACGGTGCAAATATCCAGCCGTGAATAAGTCATTGGTTTTTCAAAAGTTGAGACTGAAAATGCAGCAGCGGTGAAGCCGCAATCACAACCTAATGCTGCTTATCACCTGAAGAGAATGAGATTATGTCTGTAAATTCGCCGAAAGCATGCCCTTACTTGTTGTGGTACCGCATGGGTCTGATTGTCAAGCGGCCAATCTATGATACGACTTCAGCAATGCACCCAGACGCTCGATACAGACAATCTCAGCCGTCTCGTCGATGGGATGTTTGGGCT
>CAYWOD010000093.1:0-13178 GCA_964459805.1 uncultured Pirellulales bacterium | reverse complement strand
AACCTCGCAACCGCCGGCGAACGCCCAAAAACCGGAGCCCGCCGTAGGCACTTCTCAACCACCCAGAAAATCCTCGCTGCCGGCATTCTTGTGATTGGAGCAGCGTTGCTGTATATGGTGCTAAAATCTCCGCCGTCCCCATCCGCCGGCTCACCACCAAGTCCCCCCGACCAGCCAACTCTGCCCGACCGGCAAACAGCCTCCTCCGAATCACCAGCGGCAGACTCGACACATGCAGTGTCTTTGAAAGTTGCTCAGGACTTCTACCAGCAAGAGGAATACGACAAGGCCTACGCCACTTATGACAGGCTCTGCCGAATTCTTCACGCAAAGCGAATGGCCCCTAACCACAAGGACCTCCTTTCGCTTAGAATGGCTCTGTGCCGGATGAAGTCGGGTGCACTCGAACAGGCTGAGCGTTTGCTGGACAAGACTGCAAAAAGCCGCTCCTACGCTGTCAGACTAATGACCAACTATCACCGCAGCCTCCTTGAGATGCAGAGGAAGCAGTACTTGAACGCCCGAACCAGAGCCTATCAGGCCATAGCCTTAATCGACGCAATCGATACCAATAAAGATTTATCTTCGTCACTGCAAAGCGACTGTTACTTCCTCGTCGCCGAATCTATGACAAGAAATGTCCTTTCGCTCTGCGACGCCGATGCAGACCTCCCTTCAAAACGCTGGAGCAATTCCGCCGAGATCGACCCTTTCGTCGGCTTGAACCACGAACAACTCGAGACCCTCCTGAACTCGGGTTCCGACTATCTAAACGAAGGATTGCTTGGCCCGCAAATCCGTAAGATCGAGCACGAGGACGGCTCGCCCCGCTGGTCTGTCGTTTGCAATGGGGCGCCTGTTGAAGAGCTGCTTGCGAGATTTGCTGCAAACGCCGGCCTCGATATCACCCGGCCCCTCAGCGGCGCCCAGGCCCCGCAAGGAAAACAAGACACTGCCCGCAAGAAACCAATGATTCTGTATCTGCCCGCAGCAACAACACAGCAGGTTATCGCGGTAGCGGCAGGGCAGGCTGGCTTGTTAGCCCGTATGCACGAGAGCAATGCGGTCAGTATTGTTCATCCCGATGAATACTCTTCACTCTCCGAACACATATCTCTGCTTAACCATGAAACTGCCATACTATGGCAAAGGTTCTTAATCGCTTTCCATAGCGACAAGCGTATCCCCGATGCTCATTTTGCTCTCGGGCTTCTGCACGCCCGGCAAGGCAACACCCCAGAGGCAATCGCAGAATACAAATTGGTGGCTAATCGTTTTTCACGGTCGTCTTTGGCGCCGTACGCCTTGCTGCACTCGAGCAAACTAAAAGTGAGCCTGCTCGATCACGCCGGCGCCCGCTGGGATCTCAAGCAGCTCGTTGAACAATATCCCGACAGCGAGATAACCGGCCGCGCTTATGTATGTCTCGCTGAGAACACCGCAAGAGCGGGGCCACAGCTCAAGAGCGAAGCTGCAGCGCTCTATCGCAAAGTCTATAATCTTGACCTCTCATCTCAATCACAAAGCGCCGCCGCCTTTGGAGCCGGCAAGTGCTGCTATGAGATACAAGACTACGAAGCTGCCGCAAACTGGCTGACCCGATACATCAACCTGCCGTCAAAGCAAAGCAGTAAAGACATCGGGTCCGCTTATTTGCTCCTGGGCAAGACTTACCTGGCTCTGGAAAAGCCCACGCAAGCCTGCCGCGCCCTTCAATATGCTCTGGCCCGGCAGCTCTCCAGAGAAGAATACGCCGAGACAGTCTCGGTCTTGATTAACGGATATGCCGCACAGAAACAGTTCGTCCAGGCACTGGACGTATTGGAGGACATAGACTCCTGGCAGTTCTCACAGAAAGAAGCGATCACGATACTACTGCTAAAGAGCAGAATACTTCAGCAAATGGGCTTGGTTGACAAGGCTGTCGCTGAACTCGGCGACAAGGTCGAATACATCTCTGACCCGCTGCTAAAAGCTCAAATATCCTTTGAGCTGGCCAACTGCCACATTGCCAAAGGCCGCCTCGAACTTGCCCATAAGAAACTGACTGAAGCTCTCGTCGCCGTCAAACCCGGACCACTGGCATATAAGGTGACACTCAAACTGGCCGAGGTTTGCTTGAGCCTCGGACGAAACACCCAGACAATCTCCGTCTGTTCGCAGCTTTGGGATTCAGCCGCATCACAACAAACCAAGCACCAAGCCGCAAAAATGCTGGCAACCGCTTACGACCGACTGAAAAACTACGACAGAGCAGCTTTAGCTCTCTTAGGCCAACCAAAATGAAAACGAAACACACCAACACAAAACAAAATCATAACCTGAAATACCCGGGTCCCTTAGCCTCCCGGCCTCGCTCCCCTGCTTTTCGCTCGGCCCGTCTGCTTCTTTGCCTGCTAATAATCAGTACCGCTGCAAACGCATCCTCTCAAGCCGGCAAAAAACTGCCCGGCAGCAGCTTGCTCATTGCAAAAAACCCCACTACCGACTCTGGCACGGGCATCTTGCCCGTGTTTTTGCAAAATCATCGGCAGGATGCCGATGCCACACGCAAGCTCTGGCAGGCCAGAATCAGTATCACCAAGAGCGAAGAGCAAAACAAAAGCAAAAAAGAGCTCCGGCAGATGATTGAGCTGATCCGGTCCATTGAGATCAAACAGCAAAATTATGCCCCCAAGCCCGTCATTGCAGTCGGACCCCTCCACCAAACCGAGCCAAACGACACTACAAGCGAACCTCCAATCCGCAAAAAACCACAAGAGCAACAAATCCAAACCGAGCTGCCGTCCGGACCGTTATCCGAGAAAACCATGCAAATCCTCAGCGAGCAATTACAGCATCCGGAAAAACTCAAGAACCCCTTCGAGCTGGGCGAAATCCTGTTTCAATGCGGCCGCCTGAAAGAAGCTGCGATATGTTATCAGCAAGCTCTCGCCCGAACAGAACCAAACCAGGCCGACCCGAATCAAAACAACGCATGGACCCTCCTTCAAATAGGTAACTGCCTGCGAAACGATGAACCGCCAAAGGCAATGGAAGCCTACACACAACTCTTAAAAGAACACCCCAATTCGCCGTGGTCAGACTTGGCAAAAGCCCGCACCAAACTGATAAGCTGGTACCGCCGCGACAATCCCAGAACGCTGATTGACGAAAACCGGCAGCCCCCGGCAGACCACGAAGAAGCAAACGACTATATGTTGACCACAAAACAACAGTCCAAAACGGAGCAATCAAAAGGTGGATAAAAGCGAAATAGACAAAGACCGGATTTCGCAGAGCAGCTCAATCGCAAACGTGCTCATAGTCGATGATGATCCCGAACTGGCTCGATTCATGCTCAAGATATTGGCTCAAAAAGGCATTCGCGGAATAATCGCCGACAATGCAGACGCCGCCATTGATTCTCTCAACAAGGCTGATTACAACCTCGTATTCACCTGCGACAGAATAAGCCAAAGGTCCAGCCGGCCCGGCCGACCCCAGGGCGTCCTCGACCTGCTGCGAAAAATAATGGCGGATTCGCCGGAAATGCCTGTGATTATGATGGCCGAGCCCGGAAAACAAAAAAGCAATAACCACCGCCACATTGTCGAAGCTGCGGTTGGGGCTCTGAGGGCGGGCTGTTGTGACTTTCTCATTAAACCACCCGACCGCGAAAAAATAGAAAGCCTGTTGGATACTCTGCTGCCTAACCACCCCGTCCAAACCTGCGATTCAGCCGAGCAGGGAATTCGCACACTCTACCAGATTGTGGGCAAAAGCCAAAAGTTGCTGCAAACCGTCACCCTGGCAAAGAAAATAGCCCCCACTTCCGTCCCGGTCCTGATTAGCGGGGAGAGTGGAACAGGCAAGGAATTGGTCTCTTATCTCATCCATCACCACAGCAAACGCGCCCAGGGACCTTACATAAGAGTCAACTGTGCGGCGCTGAGCGACTCGCTTCTTGAAAGCGAGCTGTTTGGCCACGAGAAAGGCGCATTCACCGGCGCTTACACGCAACGCAAAGGACGATTCGAAATGGCCCACGGAGGCACCCTTCTGCTGGATGAAATCACCGAAACACCCATAAAATTCCAGGCCAAGCTGCTCCGCGTGCTCGAACAGCAAGATTTCGAACGAGTCGGCGGAAACGATAATGTTAAAGTGGACGTTCGAATAGTAAGCACCACCAACAAGGATCTATTACAGGAGGTCGCACAAGGCCGCTTCCGCCGAGACCTCTACTATCGACTGACCGGTGTCAGACTCATCATCTGCCCTCTGCGCCGGCGAACCGAGGACTTACCCGACCTTGTATGGCACTTCGTGAACTTCTATGCTCGCCAGGCCCAGCGCCGTATTACCAGCCTTGACCCCGCAATGATGAATATCTTTGCCAAATATGACTGGCCCGGCAACGTCCGGCAACTGCGCAACGTCGTCCTGACGTCACTAATCTTAGGAGTGGGCCGAACGCTCTCGCTGGCCGATGTCTCCTGGCTCTTCGATGAATTGCAGCCGCGCCGGCAGGAAAACGAGCTCCTAAGCGCCACACTCCAGTCGCCAACTGCCGGACTCGGAGGAATACCACTTGTGCAAATAGAAAAACAGGCCATTCTGGATACTCTACGCCAGACTGCGGGCAACAAAACACAAGCCGCAAAAGCACTGGGGATAAGCGACAGAACCTTACGGGATAAGATACGCCGCTATCGACAGCAGGAATCTCTGCAGCCGGTCGGATAACCACCGTCTTGTTAGATCGAGGTAAAGAATATGGCGGACGAAGAGATTGAAAAGAACGAAGAAGAGCCAAAAGAGCAAAAAACCTCTAAAGCAGGCCTCTTGCACTGGATAATAATGGCCGCTGTGGTGCTTATCTGCGCCGGATCCGGTTTCCTGCTTGGCCGGTTATTTACCGGTTCGGCCGTCACCGGAACCGCGGAAGCTTCTCAGGAAAAACAAACCGCTCAGCAACCGGGCCTCCTGGCCGACGACTCAGCATCGGACTCTACCCAAACCTGGTTCTATGATTTGGAGCCCGTTGTCTCAAATCTCGACGAGCCTGGCGCGACGCGCTACGTCCGGGCGCTTTTAACACTCGAGGTAACCTCGGGCGTGTCACAGAAAGAAGCTACCAAGCATTTCGAAAAGAAAACGCCCATCCTGACAAACTGGCTTACTATCTTCCTCGCAAGTCTGAACATCGAAGATATCAGAGGAGACAAAAACCTCAGACGGATTCAATCACAAGTACTTGATGCCTTTAACGAAGAGCTTTTTCCCGATCAGAAGCCGAAGATCAAGCACATCCTCTTTAAGGAATTTGCCATACAATGAGTAACGCAGTTGCCGACAAATTAAGTAATGAAAAGATACAACAACTGCTCGCCGCCGTAGGTGTCGAGTCGGCCGAAGATACAAAGCAAAATGTTGAAGCCTTTGAATACGACTGGCGCCGGCCTCGCTATTTCAGCCGCAACCAGCTCAACGAGATCAAGTATTTCGCAGAAAATTTAGCCGCAGCGGCAACTGCAAAATTCGCTCAGTTCTACCAGACCGATTTCGAGGTGACAACCGATTCCATCTCACAGCATTTTGCCAATGAATTTCTCAGCCCGAGCTCAGACAGGAAGAACGGCGACTACTACCTTGTCTTTGGGACCAGGCCACCTCATGCGGCCAAGACGCAAACTGATGAGCTCCCGGACATTCAGCCCTACGGACTCGTCGGCATACCCCATGAAACGGCACTGGCCTGGGCAACACAATCGCTCGGCGATGCCCAGCCCGAAGATGCAACAAAGGATTTGTCGCAATTGGAAGAATCGCTTCTGCTGGATATCGCCTCCCTCTTCGTCGACGCGATCTCCAGCTCTTATGACAATCAGGATTTTTGCACATCCAGCAGCACCGTCTCGGGTCAGCTCCCCCTTGACTTGGAAAGCACAAAAGAACTCTGCAAGATTACTTTCAACACTAAAAAAGCTGATTCGCAGGACGCCGCTAAGGCCTACTTGTTGATGCTCTGCGACAAACTCGAACCCGTCACAAAGATTGTCACACAAGCCGTCAAGACCCTCTCTGCTGAGGATATTTCAAAAGCAATTGTCGGGCATTTACAGCAAATGGAGGTCTCCGTCACGGTCCGACTCGGTTCGGCTGTCCTTACTTTCAAAGAGCTGATGGGGCTTGGCGTCAACGACATACTGTTGCTTGATAAGAGAGTGAATGAGCCGATTAAATTGATTGTCGAAGGAATCGAACTCTTTCAGGGTCAGCCCGCAAAATCGACCGGAAAGTACGCCGTCGCTATTACAGGAACCTCCTTTGATAACGCAAACGTAAAACAAACAGCTTGATTAGTGGAAGGAAATAGAGATATGGCAAAAACAACTCAAGCCGTAGAAGAAAAGGCCGAAGAAAAACAGGACCAGCAACAAGATACTGCTCAACAAGACTCCAAAAAACAGGCACAAGATGTTGAACTCTCCGAGGTCACAGAGGCGGGGACAACAGGCGCCGGCGCAAGTATCGATATCTTACTGGATATGAACGTGCCCGTTACGGCTGTCATCGACAAAACAGAGATATCAATCCACAGAATTCTGCAGCTCGGACCCGGTTCGGTATTGAAGCTCGATAAACCTGTCGGCGCACCGGTGGATTTGTATCTCAAAAACGTTAAGTTCGCCACCGCCACTGTAGTGGTCATTGACGATAGGTTCGCCGTCAGAATAAAAGATGTCCTCGGCACAGGCCTTGCCGCCGACCCGGACAAAGAATAAACCAGTGGCAAAGAAGACTCTTCCTTGGAGATATAGTCATAATGGCTGTCCCCAGCAAATCGAGTAAAGCTGCAATAGCCTCGCCCAACATGCCCTTGGGACAACACAGCAACATTATCCTCGCTGTAGGCATCGTTACTATCCTCGCTACACTTCTGATCCCTTTGCCGACGCCGCTGCTCGATATGCTCATTGCAGCCAGCATCTCACTCGCGATAGCCGTCTTGATAGTCACCCTCTCGTCAAAAGAATCGCTCGAATTATCCACGTTCCCATCACTGCTCCTTTTTGTGACCCTGTTTCGTCTCTCTCTGAATGTCGCTTCGACCAGGTTGATACTCCTCCAGGGCGACGCCGGAAGAATCATCCAGACCTTCGGAGCGTTCGTCGCCGGCGGCAGCTTCGTCGTCGGACTCGTAATCTTCCTTATACTTGTCGTTATACAGTTCATCGTCATCACAAAAGGGGCCGAGCGAATCAGCGAAGTCTCCGCACGCTTCACACTCGACGCTATGCCCGGAAAGCAAATGGCCATCGATGCCGACCTCAACGCAGGTACTATTACCGAAACCCAGGCCAACCAACGCAGAGCAAAGATTGTCAAAGAAAGCGAATTCTACGGAGCTATGGATGGAGCCAGCAAATTCATCCGCGGCGACGCCAAGGCCGGAATCATCATCACCGGCATTAACATTATCGGCGGCATTGCTATGGGGTATTCACGTGGCTTGCCGATTGCCGGTGCGATAAAAACCTACTCGATCCTTTCCATCGGTGACGGACTTGTCAGTCAGATACCCTCAATGATTATCTCCATAAGTTCGGGCTTTCTCGTAACCAAAATCTCCTCGAACCACAGCGTTGGCCAGGACCTCAGCAAACAGTTCCTCAAGTCCGGCGAGCCGCTGATAATCGCATCTTTCATCATCGCTGCTATGGCTCTTGTGCCCGGCCTGCCCGCAATACCGTTTCTGTTATTGGCAACAGGCACTGCCCTTGTCGGACGCACGGCGGCCAGATCCGAAAAAGACCGCGAACAAAAAAGCGAAGCATCCATGCAACAAGAAAAGCCGGATAAACAGCCCGTCGAAGACCTCTTGGACCTCGATCGCATCTCTGTACAGGTCGGAGTCAGACTGATCTCTCTGGTTGACCCGCGCAAAGATAGTACCATCTTCGACCGCATCGGAGCACTGCGAAGAAAATTCGCCCAGGAGCTCGGCATCATTATGCCGCTCGTTCGCCTGCGGGACAATATCAACCTCGAGCCGACCACTTACGAAATCCGAATCTTTGACCATGTCGTAGCAAAAGGACAACTGGAACCCAATATGTTCCTCGCTATGGACGCAGGCAGCGTCCACGAGAAGGTAGGCGGCATTGAAACCACCGAACCCGTTTACGGACTCCCTGCCCTCTGGATTGCACCCAACGACAAAGAAAAGGCCGAACTCAATGGATACACTGTAATCGACCCGGAATCCGTGTTCATCACGCATCTGTCTGAAACATTGAAAAAGCACGCAGACGCACTATTAACACGCGAAGACGTCCAGCTCCTCGTTGACAGACTTCGCAAGACTCAGCCCTCATTAGTCGGAGAGGTAGTTGGAGAGCTCGTACCGGTGGGAATGCTCCAACGCGTCCTCAGAAACCTCTTGATTAGTGGAATACCCGTTCGAGACCTCACCACAATACTCGAATCGCTCGGAGAACACGCTTCAAAAACCAAAAACACCGATGTCCTCACGGAGCTCGTCCGAAAATCGTTGGCCAAAACCATTACAGAGCAGTACAAGGACCAGACCGACAAGATCTCGGCTATAACGCTCGAACCTGTGCTCGAACATCAGATGAGCTCGAGCCTGCAGCAGGAAGCAGAACAGCTAAACCTCGCCCTGCCGACCGATGTGGCAATGGATATAAGCAGAAGAATCGCACAAGCCTGGAAGACGGCTATGGACCAAGGCAAAGACAAGATCGTTTTGCTCTGTGACTCGAGACTGCGATCCCCGTTGGCCGCAATGCTCGCGCGAACCGTCCCGCCCCTCCCGGTAGTCGCTTACGACGAAATTGTCCTCGGAACCGAGATAGAGCCGGTGGAGGTTGTATCAGTCCAGCAGAACACAGAAATGGCCCCAAAGGACACCGAGCTCATCGGCGCCTTGTAGTTATGAATAAACACAGTGCGACAGAAAGGAACTACCGATTATGCTGCTGAACGTGCGGTCAACGGCGATAAGTATTGCCGTTATATGCTTCTTCGCTATCAGCTTCATAACCTGGCTCGGCGGCCTTGCGCCGTTCACCTGCTGCAAGAGAGCAATCGCCGGCGCATTGTTGGCCTATCTCGCAGCAGCTTTGGCGGTTAAAGCTGTAAACGCTATTGTGATCAGCGCAATGGTAGAAAATCAGATGAAACAGCAAAAGGAACAAGACAGTGGCGGCGAAAACTGAAAAGGCCCCGAAGTCCCGGGTTGTTGAAGACGGCCAAAAGCACCTCAGAACCGCTGCCAAGCGAGCGTACGCCGGCCAAAAGAAACAACTGGTCGATAATGAACAGATCGCTCAGTTGTTGCCCTTGGTCGATAAGATGGTTCAGCGAGTGGTAACGTATTTGAAACCTCCTCTGTCCTACGAAGATCTGGTTTCCGCCGGAACAGTCGGACTTGTTAAAGCGGCCCGCGACTACAACCCCTCTCGCCGGACCGGATTCAAAACCTATGCCTACATCAGAATCAGAGGCGCCATCCTTGACGAACTAAGAAGCTGGTCCCTTGTGCCTGCCAACATCGACAAGAAAATTCGCCAAACGCTACAGGCAAGCCTGGAGATCACCGAGCAGACAGGCCTAACGCCCACCGATCACCAGTTGGCAGAGAAACTCGACATTCCCATTGATGAGCTGTATGAAATATTCGAATGTGCACGCGCAAAGCACTTCCTTTCCATAGATGATTCCCAGGAAGATTCTCCTCCGCTCGTCGAGTTATTGCCGGCGCCCAACACTGCTACTCCTCACGAGCACGTCGAAAAACGCGAGCTTATCAACGAGCTGGCAGAGGCAATCACCCAGTTGAACCAAAGACAGCGGCAAATCATCCTACTTTATTATCAACAGCAACTGACTATGAAGCAGATAGCGAAGGTTTTCAACATTACTGAACCACGTGTCAGCCAACTGCACGCAAGTGCTCTATTCAGCTTGGCCCTAAAATTGAGGCAATGGAGAGATGGCAGATAGCAATTACAATATGATAAAACCGGTGGAAAACCTCCAAAATGTCGGAAGTCTCACGCCGGTAAACCAGCGAAAAGAAAAAAAACAACGCCGCAACCCGCAAGAACAGAACCAAGAAGAAGGCGAGCAGGAACTAAACGAATCAGTCGAAAAGAACGCCGCTGACCAGGCCCCTGAAAACGGGCCAAACCAGCATTCTATCGACTATTGCGCCTGATTTGATTGAAACAACGGTGCAGCACAAGCAGGAAAACTAAGGCAAAAAATGCAAAGAACAGCAGGAAACATCTTAAAAAGCAGCGATGTTAAACTCGAAGGCCGATTCCATCTCGACGTGGACCCTATCAACGTCCCCTCGTCACAGGAAAAAGCCGTGCACTCGGCCACGCCGCAGGTGCGCATCGTTGAAAGCTGCCCCCAATTTGCCGTTCTGGAGCTAACCTGCCCTTGTGGCAATAAATCGTATATCAGATGTGAGTATGATAATGCCCAATCTGTAAACCACGAACCTGAACAGACAAAAACTAACGAGGAAAATAGCAATGCGAACTAAAAACAGAACCAGGATTTCTCTGATTCTGTCCGCCCTGACAGTTCTCTGCGCAGGCTGTACAGTCGAGAAGCCTATCGAAGTTGTTGTCAAACCCGATTCGCCCGCTGGTTTGATCGAACAGGCAAACGCCTCAAAAAGATTTCAGGATCCCAGCCAAAAAGGCCCAACCGCCGTGGAATCCGCAATTGAATTGTCGGCAAAATACGCCAAACTCGCCGACCAAATGGCTGCCGTCAAAGAAAAAAATCAGGAGCTCATCAGCGAGAACCAACGCCTCAAAGACCGCCTCGGACCCTGCGACACCCAGCTAAAACAAGCACAAAAGGAATTAGCTGAGGCGAACGACCTCTTGATCGAAATGCGTATTGAGCTGAACAATTGGAAAACCGACATCCTCGGCTTTAGAAACGAGATGCGAGAATCCAACATGGCCGAGATTGAAGCGCTCATCAAGATACTAAGAGTCCTCGGCGGAGAAACTAAGGCCGAATCCGCCGCCAACAACAACTCAAATACAAACACGACCGATGAGCCTGACCGCACCCAAAAACAATCCCTCCAGGCAGCGACTACTTCAGGTGAACCAAATGGATAATGTAAGAAAAATACCACCACCGGGAACCACAAAACGCAAAATCCTCCACACAGCAACTCTGCTCTGGATCACACTCTTATCCGGATGCAACATCATTTATAGGACCACTATACGCGAACCGGATTACTATTACTTGAATCCACACAAGAAGCTGCCCGCAGTCGGCACCGCTGTCCTCGTCGAGCTGGACAACGATTCCAGCTACCCGCAAATCTCTGCCGATATGACTCAAGCCCTCTTCCGGGCATTGCAAAAAAGACAGGTCTTCAGCGTCGCCGTCGTCCGCCAAAGCGACCCCGCTTGGCGAAGCCTCCAGATCGATGCGGACTCGCCACACTCTCTCGACCAAATAAGGGTAATGCAAAAAGCGCTAAAGTCCAATGCCGTGCTGGTCGGCACCGTTACGACATATCAGCCATATCCACACATGACAATTGGTCTAAGACTCAAGCTCCTGGACCTGACCGACGGCGAACTCCTATGGGCCTTCGAGCAAGTCTGGGATACGACCGATAAAACAACAGAAAAGAGAATCAAAGACTACTTTCACGATCAAATACGCGCCGGATTCGCCCCTCAAGCCGAACAATTGGTGGTCGTCAGCTCACTTGAATTCGCCAAATTCGTAGCATACGAGGTGGCACAGACAATGTAACGCAGTAGTCTCGATGAGGTTGCAAACAACGCCTCTCGTCATAAAACATGGGTGACTTTAGAAAAAATTTGAAAATCCGCAGAAAAATCATAAAGTTTTTGCAAAAACGTGCGAGAAAAACTGAGGAAAAGAAATTTTGAAAGAACAATATCGCAATGATACCAAAAATAGATCCCAATCAGATTCGAGATATTCTGGAGAAATCCGCCGGCCAACAGCCCGAATCCCGCAAAACCCCCGTAAGCAACCAGGCCGATGCTTCCCTGCAGGTCAATTACGCCTCCTTGATTGAGAGTGCCGGGCAAATTCCCGAAAACGATGCCGCAGCCGTCCAGCGGGCGCAAGAACTCCTGTCGTCCGGCCGCCTTGAAAGCCCGAAAAACATTATAGCCGCTGCAAAACACATCATAACTTGCGGCATATAAAAGACTTACAAATACAAAACCATTATATCAAAAGGCCGGCCATGGACGGTCGCTACTGTAGCCTGAACGGATTTATGAACTCGGCGAGGAAACGTGTAGAACTGGCCCCCACCAGTTATCCCAACCTCGCCGTTTTTTCTTCTTCCAGCCCAGCCTGTCTTTCACAGAATTGCTCTGGATGGGCCCTATATGGAACCTGAAACCTCACTGACAGCCAAATTCAAGAAGCTCTGGAAATACTACGTCATCCAGAGTCTGTTGGCGGCCGCCGTCCTGTTTATCATCATATTGATCCTCGGAACGGACAAAATGGTCGTAACCAGTGCAATCGGCGCCACCGCCTTCATCGTATTCGCAATGCCCAAAAGCGCCTCCGCAAAAACAAGGAACGTTATCGGCGGCCACCTCGCCGGCCTGGCCTCCGGCGGCATATTTTACTTCATCCAGCTCCCCTATTCCCTTGAGTATGCCTTAGCGGTCGCCCTTGCTATCTTTCTTATGGTGGCCCTGGACGTCGAGCACCCGCCTGCCGCCGGCACCGCCCTGGCTGTTGTAATAAACGAGGTTACGCTCGATGCCTTCGTCACGATACTGCTAAGTGCGGTAATCCTCTCTCAATGCCGCTATCACCTCAGGCACTACCTGAAGGATTTGGTGTGACCCGGATTGAACGGCCCGACCGTCAAGCGTAGAAATCTATGAATCGTCCAACCGGGCCCTCGCCGGTGGATACCCTTGCCGTGCCAGGCCGAAACGTACAAATCGCTGAATTGCTACGGGACTCGAATCCGACACTCGCAGCGTCAGCATAACCGCTCCCGGAGCGCTCCGCATCCCGCCCCCTTCCACGCTGCGATAGACCAACGCTCCTGCTAAAAGGAACCGACCTGACTACCCTGCATGAGATTCTCTTTACCACCTGATCAAACCCCCATTCAA
>CAYWOD010000092.1:0-13266 GCA_964459805.1 uncultured Pirellulales bacterium | reverse complement strand
AACGAATCACCCCAAGAATCCATGAGAGAACCTACGGCGGAGCCGTTTAGTACAATCCGGTGTACAATTCCGGGCTGCCACATAAGTATTTACTATTCAAGTACTTATGGGATAGGCATTTTTCCTGGATTGGCAGATGATGGGCTTTCGGGTTGTAGTTTGGTTGTAAAGATTTTCTCAAGAAAATGGGGCCGTTTTGGGGTGCTTTGTCACCGTTCTACGGCGTCGTTTTGGGGCAGCTTTGCCCGCCACTCTTCGGCCAGTTCCGGCTTGCCCGACGCTTCATAGAGCTCGATCAGGTTGTTCCACGACTCTAACGTGTGCGGATGCTCGTCACCGAGTTTAAGGCGTCTGCCTTCAATCGCTTGAATTAGCAGTAGTTCTGCTTTATCGTAACCACCTTGCTTTTTGTACAGCACTGCTAATTCATGCATGGACTCGAAGCAGGCAGGGTGGTCCTCTCCCAGCTTTCGCTCTCTGCCCTCCAATGCCTGCCGGAGCTATGAATTAATGCCACTTTCGAAAAAGCCTCGTGTCCTATGTTAATTGAACGAACACACGTAATCGTTCGGAAACATAAGAATAACGCATAAATTCTGTTTCTACAAGCACTTAAGATGCAAGGTGTGAAGTAATGCAACCTCTTTCAAAATGAGCTTTTGGAATAAAAACTACCATATACATGCCCCAAGCACGGTACTACAAACCCCAATATTTTCCACTCCCACAGCAAGAACAGCTATACAAGAATCTCAGGGCAGCTTTTAAGCTTGTCACTTGTTCAATTGTCGTGGGACACAAGGGAAAAAAGCCCCGTAAGTGATAAAAAATCATAAAAGCAACTCATGGGCTATTTTGCCTATCTTTACATTTCAAAAAAGTGCGAAACTTAACACGTGAGTGGCCGTATGAATCGTCACCGGGCCCAACAGCCCGGAGGGCTGCAAGCGCCGGTCCTTCCGAGACAGTCTGCCATGTAGATTCGTCTTGCAGTACTGTTTCTCGGGCGGCAGAAAGGCATCGCCAATCAGGCGATTCGTCCAGGTATTGGCGACCTCCACGATCAGTTCGTTTGTCCCCGGCTTGACGGCATCCGTGATGTCGACACAGAACGGGGGTTTCCACAGCACGGCGACTTCCCGTCCGTTCAAACGGATACGGGCCACCTTCTGAACCACGCCCAGGTCGAGCTCCAGGTGAGTATTCGGGTTCAGCACGCTGCGCGGCAGGGTGAACGTCTTGCAATACACGGCGCGTCCGGAGAAGTATTTGATACCGTCATCGTCGGAATCGGTCCAGGAAATGAGTTTTTCAAAGGTCGTCTGGTCCGGCGCGCCCCAACCCCGTGGGAAACTCACCTGCCAGGCACCAGTCATTTCCAGGGGCCGGTTGACGGACTGGACCTCGACTCTTTGTGATTGCCCGCCTGTACTGTGCAACACATACGTCCCCGGCGTCCAGACTCTCAGATATGGACGATTGGAGGGATCCATCCTCAGTTCCGAGTCGGGCCGAACCGGCCCCATGGTCTCGTCCGATGCGGGTTCAAACGCCGTACCGCTGGAGACGGCGTGAATCTTGACACCGGAGATTTCCTCATTGCCAAAGAACTTCACCCGGCACAAACCCACGTGCCTGCTGACGCCATCGCAATAATGTGTGGTGCTGTGATTGGTCTTGACACGGAAACGAACAAACCGGGCATGATCGATCTCCACGGCGAGATCCTGATGATAGTGTTTGTCCTCTGTTTGTGAGGCCTCGCGCAGGGAGAACGCGCCACAGTTGCGGTAGGCCGTGCCGTCTGGAGATGCCCAGATCTCCATGTCCTTGATGCCGTAATTCACGAATCCGCGCACCGATTCGGTATAATTCCAGACCCTGATTTTCTTGAGATTGTGCGCGGCTCCCAGATCGAACGCAATGTGCTGATCGGCCACATCTGTCTTGCCGTCCGACAACCACATGGGACCACCCGGTGTGGCTGAATGTGGCGAGAACGCCTGTGCGGTCTCGAATGCCCGACTCGCCAGGCTTTCAATCCGAGTGAAGTGGATTGGCGCGGCAGGCTTGCGGAATACGATGAACACGGATTCCGCGGGTTTCAGATGCAGGGTCAGGCGGGTCACGCCGTCTTGGATGTCGTAGGCCGGTATGTCACGCAACTGGCCGGTCTCCGGGTGCCACAACTGGGGCTTCTTGCCTTTGACACGGAAGGCGCATTCAACGGCTTCCCAGCGTTCATTCAGGTTGATGACAAAATAAATGTCTTCTTTGTGTGTCCGTCGATGCAGATAGTCCAGCCGGGTTCGTTCGTCGGAGCCCGTATACTGGAAGTCCTGCCCGATCCCTTGTTCCTGCAAAACGTCGGCCACAGAACGGTTCCATACAATGCAGCCCTTACCATATCGATATTCTCTGACCGATTTTCCGTCACAATCCCCCCACAGCTTGTCAGCGAGCCGGGTAATCAGGCCGTCGCGGAGGGGGTAATCCTTCAATGTGACGGCTCGGACCGGTTTGGGACCGATGACCGTGGCGCCGGCCTGGACCATGTGTGCCAGCTTTCGCAGTACATCCAGATTCATGTCCCTCCGTTCCGGCAGGACCAGGACCGCATAGCTCATACCATCGGGCAGCATGATTCGAGCGTCGCGGACTGTCATTCGGTTCAAAATCACGTCGCTGTTGATCACGTCATAGTCGTAACCGCTGCCTGGGAAGTAATCGACGCCCTTGGCGGACACAAAATTCGGGGCTTGATCCCCGTAATAATAGCACACATCCGCGACGAACAATCCCTTCTGCAGCATATAACAACATCGTGAGAGATAGTCGATAAAGGATCCGGCCATGGGCCACCACACGCGATTGGGATTGATGTGTGTGCCGGCATGGTAATAATTGCCCGGCAACCCCACCTGTTTGGGGCTGTGGGCAAACGTGTGGAACGTGAAGTGATTCAATCCCTCACTCATTGCCTTGTCCGCCATGAGCTTGTAAAAATAGGGACCGTCCTGCAGGTGACGCCAGCTCGTGAAAGATTCTGCATCGACGATGGTCTTGCCGTAGATGTGGGCTGCAGACGAGATCTCCTTGACCAGCCAGATGTTCCGCATCTTGGGCCAGAACTCGCCGCGCAGAATATCCACCGCACCGAGGGCTTCCAGTGCATCCACCGGGCAACTGTCCCAGATCGGCGCGCCGGGCCCGCCGGCTTCGGCACAGAGTTTCACCCCGTATTGACGCAGGAATGCACTCCCCGTGCGGTAATGATTGTCAATAAACACATCGCTGATGAGTTTCTTCCAGTCATACAAAAATCGTTCCCTGACGTCGGCGTCCTGCGTTGTCCACTCCTTTAGCAACGGCAGGTATGTCAGGGGATCGTAGCCATACGCCTTTTTGAATCTTTCGATGATCTGGCCGGTCCAGATGGTATGATGCCCCAACTCCATGCTGTCCACTTCCAGGTGATCCAGCGGAAAATCCTTGATATCCCCCAGTTCCGATTCGAGGCGATTCATGATGGTGCCGAAATGCATGCGCGTGGACTCAGGATTCAAGAAGTCGATCATCGGTCCGCCTGAATTCGGGCTCTGGGCGATCAACTGGTAGCCGGTATTGCTCATGACAAACCGAAGAATCGTCCATGTGCCCGCAGGCACATCCCAGGTCAGACCTCCGTCTTTGTCAAAAAACTCGGTGACATCAATCACAGAGTCAATGGAGCCGAGTCTCTGACCCTCTTCTTGGGGCACTGCCAGAACGGCCACGTCCCTGGAAAACAACGGGCGTCCATCGGCATCTTTCGGGCACTCTTTCGGCACCTCTGGAAAAGGCAGAACCTGGGAAAACGTGGTGGGGCCCTCCACGGAAATCTGAGAGTGAAACAATCCCATGCCTGCATCGGCCGGTTTCACCCAGGTTCCCCCGGCATTCCAACCACTGGCTGCCACCATGCCCATGCTCAGTCCCAGACGTTTCGCCTCCCTCAAGGCATGAGCGACGGCCTTGAGAGACGCTTCGCCCAGAAACGTCGGACCAGCCGAAATCATCTGGTCCGGATTGATATAGGCATGAACATCCCATATATCGGCGCCGCCCATGCCTTTGGCCTTCATCTCCTCCAATTCATACGTCAGGCGATCCAGGCTGACATGCCCTTCAAGCCAAGCCCAGAATGCGCCCGGCCGGGCAGACAGCGGAGGATTGGCGAATTCTTCTTCAGTGATCCGGTCACACTCTGGCTCGGCAGAAGTTCCCACAAGGGCACAAGACCAACAGAATCCACATATAAGGAACAAAGTGAAAGACACCAAACAGCATCGCACAGCATTAGCCATTTCATTTTTCCTTTCGCCAAACAGGTCCTGCTGATTGCATCGATCGTATCTGTTTAGCGAGTTGACCGGTCGACGCAACCCTCCACCTGCTGACTATTTTATTCTCCCCCCTCATGTAAGTCAAGTCAACATTGTCTGACGTCAACAAGAAGTTCTCTTCCTTGCGATGCATCAGCTCTGTTGCATCTCATCGATCATCGCCAGGATGTTCTCCAGCGGCGCGCCCGCTTGAATGTTATGGCATGAACAGCAGATGAAGCCCTCCCCCCCGGCTCCCAGCGTGGCACGCAACATTCGGACTTCGGCCCGGACATCGTCGGGTGAACCAAACGGCAACACGTGCTGGTTGTCGACACCGCCGTGGAAACTGATCTGATCACCGTATTTCCTCTTGAGAGATCCGGTTTCCATGCCAGGACAGGCGTGCTGGATAGGATTCAGCACGTCAATCCCACAGTCGATCAACGGTTGAATCAACGACTCCGCCGCGCCGTCTGTGTGGTAGAACACTTTCTTTCCGAAAGAGTGGATCAGTTCGCACCATCGCACCATTCGAGGCTGCAGATGCCGTCGCCACATGTCCGGCGACATAAGCAACCCAGTTTGCCCACCGATATCATCGCTGACAAAAACGAGATCCACCGTGTCGCCGGCCTGCGTAAGAAAGCGTTCCATCATCGCCGTCTGAATCACTTCCACCCGGTCCAAAACAGCATCAACGAGGCCCGGGCTTAGCGCAAGATCCATAAACGCCTTTTCGATCCCGCGCAACTGGCAGTAGATCTCAAAGAACGAGACCCACGGACCGATCACAGCGAATTCATCCGATGCTTCGCGAGCACACGACAGAGCATTCTCGTAGTCGAAACGGTCAACGTCCGGCCACCTTGGATAGTCGTCCAAAGACGCCACGGTTTCGTACGTTTTCAGGGGTGCTTCGCCGAACTCCTCGTAATGGGCTGCGCCGGCTTGGACTCCTTTAAGTGGCACACCCCACATTGTCCGTGTGCCGGTGGCCTTCGCCCCGACCTGTGATCCAGTGCGTTCATTCTCGTCCGGCCTGTAATCCATGAATACCCAGACAATCTTGTCGAGTTGGAGTGCGCGATACACGTCAAGGTCTCTTTCGACCCCACAGTGCCTTTGGAGCATTGCACCGATTTCCGGTGTGTGCCAGAGGTCTACCGGTAGGCGGTCAACTGATTGACGGTTCAGTATTGCCAACACGCGTTCTCTCGGCTTCATGATTCGCCTGCCTCCCCCTTACGTAGCACCTATTCGGTTTCCGTATCCAATGATCATTGTCGAAAGGATGAGCACAGCCAATCCGATCCAGACCATAGCTCGTGTCCCACGACTTGCGCCTTGCCACTCTTTGAAATAGAGGCCCCACAGGTTCGAGAACACGATGATAAAAGCCATGTGAAGAGACCAGCTCGAAAAGCCGTACTTCTGACCCATCTTGGTCATGCCCATTCCGTAAAAGAAGAACTGATGATACCAGATAACTCCGCTCAAGGCGCACAGGATGTAGTTGAGCCGGGGGCCGGTCCTGTAATCAGAAAAGGTCTTGTTACAACGGTTCAGCCGCAAACACCAGACCGCATTGGTGGTCAGCCCACCCATCAGGATCACAACGAGCCCCGCATTATTTGCGTAGAGGCTTTTCGTGCCCATCTGCACAGAGAGTTCCGCAATAGGTTCTGCCGCCGCCAGACCGTAAGCGAAGCAGGCACTGAGAATGCCAGAAACAATGGCCATTGCAAATCCCCTGCCCAATGCAAACTCAGCGACGGCCTCTTTCTGTTCCTCGTCCGAAAGTTCGCCCTCCTTGCGGCGACCAGCCAAACCGCAGACCACAATGCCAACCAGAGAAACAACCACCCCCCCAAGTACGGTGAGTCCGGCAGAACTGGTCAGTAGCTCGCCGAACCTACCCTTGAAGATGGGCGGCACGAGCGTTCCGAAGACCGCACAGAAGCCGAGGGCGACGGCAACACCAAGGGCCATTCCAAGATAACGCATCGTCAGACCATAGGTGAGGCCTCCGATTCCCCATAGTACGCCGAACACATACGACCAGACAAGCGCCTTGGGAGGACTCCCGCACAGGACCCGGCGCAGTTGAGGCGTCGTGATGCCAGCTATCACCCATGGCGTGATCAGCCACGCTGCAACACCCATCACCAACCAGTAGGTCTCCCACGCCCACAACCGCACCTTCTTAAGGGGAGCATAGAAGCTCCCTGCGGCAAAGCCGCCGATCGAATGCAACACTACACCCAAAATCGGATTAGGTTCCATATGCACTGGCTCCTCAAAGAGTCCGGCCGTCAGTTCATCCGTGACAATGCACGATTTCTGACTGTGTTGAGGAAACCGCTGTGGGCAGAATGCACATCTTCATGTGGTATTGGCCAATACCGCGCATTCGTCTGTCCGAGCATATGATGTCCGGCAGAGTGAAAAGCCCGCCAGGATTTCTTAACTGACATTTACCATTTAACGTCATAATCGGTACTCCTATACGCGACACGGTCAACCATACCACAATCGGGACCTCGATGTCAAGACATCCGGGCATCCACACGCCCCGGAAGCCATTCAGAAAAACCCTAACCCGGACGAGCCAGTACCAAAGAGGGTTTGATTAAAAGCTGGTGCCTTAGCGGATATGCCTTCTGCTCACAAGGAACCATCCTGTTGATACGACCGCAACAGGTGGTTTTGAAGATGGAGTTCAAGAGATTTCGCAATGCCTTCATCCAAGTTCCTTGTCAGATTATCAAGACCGGCCGCAAGATTGTGTATCGCCTTTTGTCGTGGAATCGCTGGCTGGTAGTGCTCTTCGGGCTGGAAGCTTCACTGGTTCTATGCCTGAACTCTTCAGCGTCTCATGGAATCCCGATGTACGGCTGTTGCTGCCTAAGTCTATAAGCGGTTCTCTCAACCAAGGACCAGAGAGCTGCTGCCTTGGCACATTGTTGCCTGCTCATTGTCCGGTGAATGAGGCATGTGGGAATAGGACATTGAATCCGGCGCTAAATTTTGACTTTTTTATAAAGTACTGATAATACGGCACTTATGAGATGGGTATTTTTTGGGAATTGGCAGATAATGGGTTGTACAGTTGTATTGCGGTTGTAGGTGCCGAACGGTCACGATTCAGTTTACAGATGCCACGGACTACGCATTGGCCGCGACAACAAGCGATTTGCTTCGTCGTCGCCGACAAACTCCTCACGAGCCGGGTCCCATTTCAAAGGCCGGTTCAACCAGTAGGCGATGTTGCCCAGATGGCAGACAATCACAGAATGGCAGCCGATCTCGACATCGCAGATAGTACGACGCCGATTGCGAACACAATCGAGGAAGTTACCCTTGTGGTCGTTGCTTTCGTACAGGTGTATTTCGTTGGTTCCGATCTTCACATCTTTGAGAGTCTCCGGCCAGGTGCGCAAATGCCCACGGCCGACTTCGACCCTCCCCTTAGTGCCGGTAAACAGGACGATCCAGGCTCTGCCGTCGGCCTTGAAGGGACCATTGGTCATAATGACATCATTAGCATATCTGAAAGTGAGTCGCCTATAGTCTCTGCCATCAGGAGGGACAATCTCAACCGGTCCGCTGTCGTCCATACCGATACCCCACTGGGCAATATCGATGTCGTGTGATCCACAGCCGGCCATTCCCCCGCCGGCATACTCCCGATAACCCCAGGCTTGGTGGGCGAGAAGCCGTTTGTTGAATGGTCTCCATGGCGCTTGACCCAGCCACAAATCCCAATCGATATAGCCCGGCACCGGTTCCGGCGGCAGATTACACCACCTGGGAGCACCCCCGGAATTAACCGTCACCTTTTTCAGTTCGCCAATGTAGCCATTACGAACAAGTTCGCAAGCGAAGCGGAAATTCCAGCTCGAGCGCTGTTGGCTGCCAGTTTGAAACACCCGTTCATAACGCCTGACTGCATCAACCATGGTCTGTGCCTCGGCGATAGTAAGCGACAGCGGCTTCTCACAGAAGACATCCTTACCTGACTTGGCTGCCTCAATAGACGGTATGGCGTGCCAATGAGGTGGCGTGGAAACTAAAACAACGTCAATATCCTCCCTCGCTACAAGCTCTCTAAAATCATTGTAGGCGTCGCAATCCCTGTTACCGTAGTGCTCGTTGACCAAATCGCGTGCCTTACTTCGCTTGTCGGCGTGGACGTCGCAAACGGCAACGACCTGCGTGTCTTTTCTGCCCATGAAAGCCCGCATATTATTTGTGCCTCGGCCCCCCATTCCAACGCAGCCGACGGTAATCCGGTTACTCGGTTCGACACGGCCACCTCTACCCAGCGCTGCTGAGCGAACAAAGCACGGAAAACCTATCACACTTGCACCAGTCAGCGTGGCCCGCTTTAAAAACTGACGCCGGTCTACTCGTCTTCTTTTCATAGTCATGGCTCCTGCACCTTTCTGAATTATCGCTCAAAGCATTGGATTTTCGTTCCTTTGCTCCGGCACCCATAGCAGGATCACTTCGAAAGAGCAAAGCTGTCTCCAATCTTCCCTGTGCTACGCAACTCCCCTCGGTCGAGCCGAAGCAGGCAGGGCTCCCAATTACGCTTGCTCTTAGGGAAGGTGCTGGTGTTCTCTTAGGCATTAAAGCGAATCAATACAGTCGCACTAAGTTATCAAGATATCTTTATCCTTTGTCCTGATTCCACATTCATAATATCGTTGGCATTGCCATTCTTCAGGCTGATTTCCAGAGTATCGCATGACCCTTGGATTAAGAACAACTCATTCTGTGTTGCCTCAGCATAGGTGTCATGGAAATCCATAGTGAATTCTTTTCCAGTGATTTCAACGCGGTATCTACTCTTGTCCCGTTTTGGCAGGTTAGTAATTATGTTCCCAAATCTATCCACTCTAACAATCAGTCCCTCCGGGGGATCCAGATACAGTTGCAACCTCTCACAGGATTCAGTCTTGTGCCCCAATTCTTCGAAGTGTCCAAGGCTTATATTCGCAGCCGCTTTAGCAAAGACATCTCTGCCGTGAAAGGTCTTGCTCGCATCTTGTGGCAGCAACAACTCTTTCATTTCAGAAATTCTTTGCCCTTTAACCGTTTCCCAGAGCAACCCATTGTCCGGGGCCACGAAGCAGAAACTGTCTGTCTTTATTGCTAATGCTCTCCTTTCTGTGCCCACGCCTGGATCGACAACACAGCAGAATATCGCACCCTCGTGGAAGAATGTGTAGTTGTTTCTTAGAATCCATGATGCCTCTATGATACTCTGGGGTGAGATGTCATGGCAGAGATCCGTTATTGTTGCTTCAGGGGCTATGCTATGAATCACACCTTTCATCACGCCGACATATTCGCTTAGGCCAAAATCTGTAAGCAGGACTATCATCTTGCGCCCCTATCGCGCTTGTCGCACACTGGCCAATAAGTTCCGGGCGCGCTCGGCGAGTTTGTTGTTGTTCGTCCGGACCTGCTTCATCGCTTCGGCGACTTGTTCCGGGTGGCTGGCAATGATCTTTTCGGCAATCGCTACAGCCGCGGCGCTTGCTTCCTCCTTTAATTCTTCTCCGGTCAAATAGGTCGTGACAACTGCAAGTGACTCAGCGCTGGGAAGACCGCTCAGGGTGGCCAGCACGAGGCGTTTTTCTTCCGTTCGCTCGATCAAGGGCAGCATTTCCCTCAGTTGCGATATCTTCTTTGCGTCAGGGACGATCTGCATTGGGATCAATCGGAGTCGGCCTCGCAGCGCAAGGATCCTGAATTTCGTGTCTTCGGTCGTCCTCGTGATTTTCTCCAAGTCAGGCAAAGCATGGACTGTCGGCCAGTCACAGATCACCCGCAGTGCCGTTTCCTTGACTGACTTGTCCGGCTCGGCCGCTGCGGCGCGCACCGCAATCAGAGCCTGCGGGCTGCCAACCGTTCGCAGAACACGCAGCAAAGCGAGTTTCGGCTTGCCCTTTGCCTTTGCAAGGCCGGGCAGTAGCTTGTCGGTACACATGGTCGGGTCCGATTGTCGGGCACAAATGACCGACAGCGCGGTCCCGGCGGCTGTGACTGCCTCGGTCTTCAACATCGCATCAACCACGCCGGGGATCTCGGCGGCACCGGCGAGTTCACCGAGCGTCTTAAAACCGGCCCTGACCACATCGGCATCCGCATCACGTATAGCTTTTAACAAAGGCTGGACCGCTGCTGCGATGCGGCGCCGGTCAGCCATTTCTATGGCCGCGACGCGGGTTTTCACATCCGAGTCGTTCAACAACGCAACAACAGCCGCATCGGCCTCTTTGCCTGGGAAACCGATCAGACCGGTCTGCGCCGCGCTCGAGACAGTCGCTTCGGCGTCTTTGACCAACGCGACCAGCACAGGGATCGACGACGGATCGCCAAGTTGGACGAGGCTGCGAATCACTGCGATGCGCTGAGTGGCCGAACCTGTCTGCGCCATCGGCACAATCGCAGGGACCGCTGCAGGGTCGCCTCGATAGCCGAGCGTCTGCAGCAGCAAGAGACGCTTTTGCTGATTCGCCTGCGAGAGTTCTCTGGTCAATGCCATAGTCACATCCTCGCCCGGCATCTCCATTGAGATCCCCATCGCGTCGGCCAGCGGGACGTAGGATTCTTTCCGAATTGTCTCGATCAACAGCTCGACGCCATTGGCCCCGCGGCTCAGGATCGCGCCCCGCAACGCTGCGAGGCGTACCCGGTGTGGCAAGTTCGGCAGCGTTCGAACCTTGTCGTAGATGGCAGTCGCATCAGCGCCTGCCATCGCCTCAGCGCAACGGAACAATCCTTCGCAAACGGCAAGCCGGTTGGCCGGTGAACCGTTGGAGAAAGCGTTTTCCAGCACCTGCACTGCCGCGCCGCCGATGCTGCCGAGCGCCCGCGCCGCGGCCTGGGCGACGGCCGGATCGGCGTCGGTCAGGAATTTGGCGAGCGGTTCAACGGCCTGCGCGTCCTTGCGAAAGCCGAGACTGTCAATGACGCCGACGAGCAACGGACCTTCGAGTTTGCCGAGTGCGTTGCGCAATCGCGCATCAACGGACGGATCGGCGATTGGTTCGAGTGCGTACCGGGCCATGTGCGAGAGTTTCTCATCTAAGAGCAGCGGCGCGAGTACCGGTACGGCCTGGGCGGTGCCGAGACGCGCCAGTTCGCGGCACGCATCGGCTTTTTCTTTCAGGGACGCATCAGACTTGAGGATGGTAATGAGCTTGTCTTCCTGGGCCAACGCGGTGCCGGTAAGCAGGAGAGCGGTTATTAAAAGGTGTTTCATAGTTCTATTTCCTTAGGGTTGATTTAGCTCGTGTAGGGAGGTCGCATCGCGCGAGACCGCATCCGGTTGGCTTCGGGATCGGCGACAAACTCGGACTTGCGCAGATCGAACTTGAGGTTTCGCTTCAATTGCTCGCAGATGTCCGCAGCCAGACAGATGCTCATGGAGCGATACATGACTTCAGGGTTCGCCACGGTTGGTCGGCGTGAGCGGACACAATCGAAGAAATCCCTGACGTGGTTCATTTGCCGCTGTGTTCGGGCGATGTATTCGTCCAACACCTTTCTGTATTCGCGCAACAGTGACGGCGACGAGACATCGGGGCTCGAATAACCGTCGGCGGCCGCGGCCCATCCTTCGGGGCCGTCGAAGCGCTCACCACAAGCGCCGCGCCAGTACTTGCACGGTTCCCATACCGAGCCGGCAACTCGGAACAGAACCAACTTGATGCCGCTGGAAAGCCGTGTGACCATGGTCTGATCCGGCCCTGCATACTCGAACCCGATGAATGAAACGTCCGTCATGTCGAGTCCTGCCAGGACCTGGGCAACCGTGTGCGCACCCCACATTGCGACATCGGTAGCAAAATCATAAAAGCGATACCATCCTCCTCCATTTACATAAGCGGCGTTATAAGGGCGCCAGGGACACGGGCCAATCCAGGCATCCCAGTCCAGTTCATCCTTTGGCGGTTCAGGTTTGGCTGGCAACCAGTCGCGACGCAGCCCGTCGCGCCAACGAATGTCGGCATAAGCTGTATGAATCGGACCCAACCGGCCTGACCGGGCCATTTCTATGGCGAAGACGTGATTCGGTTCGCTGAGCCGCTGTGCGCCGGTTTGATAGATTCGGCCATAACGACGCGCGGTCTCTACGACCATCTGCCCCTGCGTCATGGTGAGGCAGGCGGGCTTCTCACAATAGACATCCTTGCCCGCCCGCATGGCCATTACCGAAGCCAACGCATGCCAGCGGTCGCCAGTGGCGATCAGCACGGCATCGACATCCGTGCGCTCGGCCAGGAATTGTCGCATATCACCGTACAAGGCGCAATCTTTATTGCCGTATTTACTGTCCACCTTGTTCTTAGCCGCTTGGCGCCGGTTCTTCAGGACATCACAGACTGCGACCCACTGCACATCCGGCTCGTTCAACATCCAAGTCAAATCATGAGAACCGCGACCGCCGATTCCAATTCCGCCCATCACGATGCGTTCGTTGGGCGCAACACTTGCGCCGCGTCCCAGCACCGAGGCCGGAACATAATACGGCAGCGCCACCGCACTTACCGCCTTCACCCCACTTTTCAGAAACCGACGTCGCGTGAGTGTCATACTGTTGTCAATGTTCATTGGATTATTCTCTTTCTATTTCAGATTTCCCATTTAACTCCGTAACTGGTGTCTCTGCACGCTTTCACACTCTATCTGAGACACTCTTATTAAGACTCAAGCTCTATAAAACCAGAACTGCATCTCAGTTTCAACAAATTAACCATTGCAGAAGCAGAGAAAACTGCAAGGTATTACCTCGTGGCACCGGTCATTGAAACCTGTGCTAAATCAACAGTAATCCACCGGCTCTGCCGGTGAGAATTGAAAAGGCTCTGCCGTTTCCTGCGTT
>CAYWOD010000091.1:0-13331 GCA_964459805.1 uncultured Pirellulales bacterium | reverse complement strand
AAACACTCCAAAATCGTCGCCTTCGGCAGCACGCGCAGGGCCAATTCCTCCGTCGCCGCCGACGCCTCGCTCAACGCAATGCTTGCCTGCAAGACGCAGGTGGGTACTTTGGTCGGCAAGACCTGGGATATGCACGTCACCGAGGTCCTGGGCTGCTCGCTGGACGAAAACCTCACCATCTGCGCCGAGTCTGTCGAGTATCTCAAACGCCACCACCTGGAGACTATTTTCGACGCCGAGCACTTTTACGACGGCTACAAGAAGAATCCCAAATACGCCATGCAGGTTCTAAGCGCCGTCGCCGAGGCGGGCGTGGACGTCTTGGTGCTCTGTGATACCAACGGCGGCTCTCTGCCCCACGAAATCGAGGAAATCACCAGCGTGGTCTGCAAGGACTTTGGCCCGCTGCCAATCGGCATTCACGCACATAATGATACCGACTGTGCGACCGCGAATTCGCTGGCAGCCGTTCGCGCCGGTGCCCGCCACGTCCAGGGTACGATCAACGGTCTGGGCGAGCGCTGCGGGAACGCCAACCTGTGTGCAGTCATGCCCAACCTCGCATTCAAGATGGGTTTTAAGGTTCTAAGCCCCGAAAAGATGAAAACTCTCACTGAAGCATCGCTTTTTGTTTTTGAGATGGGCAATTTAACACGGGTGATGAATATGCCCTATGTCGGCGAGAGTGCCTTTGCCCACAAGGGCGGTCTCCATGTCGATGGCCTCCGCAAAAGTACACGCACCTACGAACATATCGCCCCGCAGCTTGTAGGCAATGAAAGACGCTTCCTTATATCCGAGCTAAGCGGCAAATCCACCGTCCTGGCCAAGCTGGAAAAGGCGCAGATTGCTCAGGATAAGGAGCTGGCTAAGAAGATACTATACCGTGTTCAGGAACTCGAGAGCGAGGGCTATCAGTTCGAGGCGGCGAACGCGAGTTTTGACCTGCTTGTCAAAAAGGTTATGGGTACCTACAAACCGGCTTTCGAGCTTATTAAGTACCATACGACGGTCGAGAAGCGGGTAACCGGCAATACTGTTACCGAGGCGACGGTCAAGTTAAAGGTCGGCGATAAGGTGGAGCACGTGGTAGGCGAAGGCGACGGCCCGGTCAATGCACTCGATGCGGCCCTGCGAAAGTCGCTGGAGAATTTCTACCCGGCTATCAAGGATGTCCACCTAATCGACTACAAGGTGCGTGTGGTCAATGCCGGAGCAGGGACTGCCGCGCGCGTCCGCGTCATAATTCAGTCACGCGACAAACAGGCTATCTGGGGCACCGTCGGTTGCTCCGAGAACATCATTGAGGCCTCCTGGCAGGCCCTGACCGATTCGGTCGAGTACAAACTGCAAAAAGATGCAAGGTAGCATTCGATGCCCGGCCTTTTGGGCACGGTCATTGGGGTTAGTTGTCGGTGCACCATTGCCTGAGGGCGCTTGATTTGCTCCACCGCCGGCAGTGCCTTGGTCGGTCCTGGGATCAAAGCCGCCGGCCCCTACGGCGCCACGGGCGCCGGTGTTTTCTCCGGCCACCCGGTTGGAATTGCCTGGCGTCTTTTTCTTCTGCGGTTTATTGTTCTTCGTTCATAGCGGGGAATTTGGTCTTGATTTGCGGCAACTTGCAGTGCTTCAATAGGTGTAGCAGCATACAGGTCGGCTTCCATCTCTTCCCAAAGTCCTTCTGCTCGGTTGAACAGTCCGCCGGAAACCATTATCCGCATGTCCGGCCAGGCGTTTATCGTCTTTATCGTGTCGATCAACCGCCGCACGTTGGGCGCCTGTTTCGGGGCCGTACCGTATATTAGTAAGACATCTGGTGCGTACTGGTTTATGAAGGCAAGGATATCGTCGTTACTCAGGCCACTGCCGAGGAATCGCACCTCCCACCCATCGCTCTCGAACAGGTCTGTGAGCATTTGGGCCCCGAGCTCCTGGAGCTCCGCCGGCGCACAGCAAACCACGAGCTTCTTGTTCTTGCTTGGCCGGCGGGGGAGTTTGTTCTGGAGCTGGTCAACGATTGTCCGGTTAATTCGCGTGGCCAAGTGCTCCTGCGTCGGGGTAATTCTGACGGCACGCAGGAGTCTTTCGATCTCCACCATGATCGGCCAGACTATGTGGACATAGACGGAATTGGCCGGTATGCCGCTCTGCAGCGATTCCTCGATGACTCGGCGGCAGGCCGTCCTGTCGCCACGCAGGAGGGGTTCTAAATAGCGTCCAAGTGTGTCTTCCTTTATCATTCTTCTGTCTCCATCTTGTTCACAATTTCTCTGTCTTTGCCTAACTTGCCATTGAGTACGACTCGATCTGGCTAAATGGCAAGATAGGCAATATAGTAATGAGCAATATTAAGTATCGGAGGAGGGCCGGAAGAATCTTTAGTTAAAATAGGCAATGTACATAAGCACGGTAAGGAGCGTGCGACTTATTAAGGTCCGCATAAACTGTCGTTGGAGAACAGTTGGATAGAGAAAGTCTGTTTTGGGGGCAATGGGGTCGAGTTTATTGGACGCGGCTGCTGCGACCTATTTGGAAAATGCAAAAGTGCGGATAATGTCGATTTCATTAGGGTCGTAGGGGCTGCCGTCCAGGTGGAAAAGGTCGTGCTGCCAGATTTTCGGGGCGGGGGTTCCTTTCTTAGAGCCCCAGTGCATATAGGTCTGGGTTCGGCCGGCTACCAGTCCCCAGTGGTACCATCCGACCTTGTGCTGCGCGAAAAGGGGCAAAATAGTACGGAAATCGTTGCCTGCCTGGTGCCGGAGCCATTCCGTGCAGAGAATGGGCCTTTCGAGCTTCCGGCATACCCTGATTTTTGCCTCGACCGCTTTAGGGCTGTCATAGGCGTGAAAAGAGACAATGTCGGAGAGTTCCATAAAGCGTTTTGACATTTGGCTGTCGAAGGCTGACCAGGCGCCAACGGTCAGGGGCTGGGATGGATTGGCCTCACGGGCCCATTTGAAGGCTTCTTCGACGAGAGGCAGGCTCTTTTGGCCCATATTGGAATTTCCAGGCTCGTTGTAGAGGTCCCATATCAGGACACGGCTGTCGTTTGCGAAGGCGCCGACTACGTCCTTAATATATTTCTCGAGGTCCGGCCAGGCGGAGCGGTCGGTTACTCGGGTGCGTCCGGGGCTGGGCACCCACTGGCTGTTATGCACGCCGGGAACCGGGTCGTTTTGTTTGCCGGGATAGGGTTCCCTTCCGGCGAACGCACAGTCGCAGAAGGGGGTGAGCATAACGCTGATTTTGCTATTGGCGGCGACGGCGAGGAATTTGTCGAGACGCTTTTTGAATTGCTCGGGGTTGGCTTTCCAGACTATGTATTGCAGGAAGACTCTGACGCTGTTGTAGCCTGCGTTGCGGGCCCAGGCCAGCTCTTGTGCGATGGTGTTTGGGTCAAACGTCTCGGCCTGCCACATCTCGGTCGTGTTGACGGCTGTGCGAGGCAGGTAGTTGCAGCCTCGTATAGGCTCGATCTTTCCGTACCAGGTCCACGCTTTCTGTTTGCTCCAGCGTTTGCTTGTAGCCAGTTCAGCGGTGCTTTGGGCTCCAAATATTGGGTGCTGACAGGCCGGTGTTAGCAGCGCTGCCAGGAATATCGCAGCAATCAGCGCCCTTGGTCTTCTATGTGCCATTACCTGACCTCTTGATTTAGGGTTGTGCATTCAAAGTGTTCTGGAATGCTCGTCGTACCTATTACGGCGATAGGTTACCAGGTCAGCGGCAGAGGTGCAAGTCAATGCCGGCAGGAATGTTGGCACTTGGGTGCCTGGCGGAGAGAAATTTGGGGAAAAAGGGCGAAGATGGTTACATTTCGGCGGCAAATTTGGTATCTTTATATGGATAACTGTGGTGACGCAACTGAAAGAGTTTTGAACGGGAAATGCCAATTAACGTTCGATACATCTGTGTGATTGCTCTGCCGGTAATTCTGTTGACTTCGCCTGTAAGTGCGACGCCGGCTGTGGGCCCAGAGTTCGCACCGGCGAAGGAGCAGCGGGCCGCTCTGCGGGCGGCGATAGAAGACCTCACAGCCGCATTCGGCGACCGTTATCCCGGGGGAAGGGACTATCTGGCGAAGCTGGCCGGCATTGAACGACGGCTGGATGAGGCCGGGCGGGCCGATATTGCGGGGATTGGGGCGGAGTTCGGCGCGTTGCAGCGGAGCGCTCTGATTGCAAATCCGCTCGTCAGCGGTGGGCCGATCCTGTTTGTCGTGCGGCGCCAGTACAAATCCGACCATCACAACACCGCTACGATGTTCGTGACCGCCCAGATCAACACAGGGAGCTTCCAGGGCGGCGGTGCTCTCAAGGCCATCGATTTTGGCCGGGCAGGGGCGGTCAGGACGCTCATCGAGTCTTCGACGGGTCTTATCCGCGACCCTGAGGTGTATTTCGACGGGGCGAAAATTGTCTTTTCAATGCGCAAGGATATCGGCGACGATTACCACATCTATGAGGTCGGCGCGGACGGCACGGGCTTTAGGCAGCTCACTTCTGCGCTTGGTGTTGCCGATTTCGACCCGCTTTATCTACCCGACGGCAGCATAGTTTTTTCTTCAACGCGCGAGCCGAAATTTTGCATGTGCAACCGTCATATTATGGGAAACCTCTTCCGGATGGATGCAGACGGCGCCAATATTCATCAAATCGGCAAGAGCACGCTGCACGAGGGCCACAGTGCCCTTATGCCGGACGGGCGAATAATGTATGACCGATGGGAGTACGTGGACCGGAACTTCGGCGATGCCCAGGGGCTGTGGACCGTCAATCCGGACGGCACGAACCACTGCATTTACTGGGGCAATAATACCTGGTCTCCCGGTGGCGTGATCGATGCCCGCGCTATCCCGGGTAGCCAGCAGGTCGTGTGTGTTTTCGGCTCGTGCCACGACCGGCCCTGGGGGGCGCTGGCGATTATCGACCGGCGCCTGGGCGTTGATGGCCGCGAGCCTGTTGTGCGAAGCTGGCCGGGCGATGCCGTCAACCTCGTAAAGGAAAAGGGTCCGCGGCCGGGGGCTTATGGCTTCGATAGCTTCCAGAAAGTGAATCCGAAATACGAGGACCCGTATCCGCTCAATGATAAGTACTTTCTCTGCTCGCGAATGACGGGCAAGGGCGAACAGATGGGAATTTACCTGATTGACGTCTTCGGCAATGAGATCCTCGTGCACGCTGAAGAGCCCGGCTGCTTCGACCCGATGCCGCTGGGCCCGCGAGTACTTCGGCCGACGATCCCTTCGCGTCGCAACTTCGAGAACAGCATCGGGTATTTCTACGTTGCGAACGTCTATGAAGGGACGCACATGGAGGGGGTAAAACCCGGGGCGGTCAAGTATCTTCGTGTAGTGGAATCTCCGGAGAAGCGTTTCTGGACACAGCCTGCGTGGGGCGGCCAGGGGGTGCATTGCCCGGCGATGAACTGGCATAGTTTCGAGAATAAGCGGATTCTGGGGATTGTACCGGTCGCAGAAGATGGCTCAGCCTATTTTGAGGTTCCCTCAGATAAGTTTGTCTATTTTCAGGTCCTTGACGAAAACAAGATGATGATTCAGTCGATGCGCAGCGGCACGATGGTGCAGTCGGGCGAAAAAACCGGGTGCGTGGGGTGCCACGAGAATCGCCGTAGTGCGCCGCCCGGCTCAGGCAGAAAGATGCCGATGGCGCTGCGGCGGCTGCCGAGCAAGGCGCGCCGCTGGTATCCTGAGCCGCGTTTGTTCAACTATGCAGCCGAAGTGCAGCCCGTTTTCGACAAGCACTGCGTTCGCTGCCACGATTACGGCAAAGAAGCAGGCAAAAAGCTGCTTCTGGCAGGTGATCGCACGAACACGTTCAACACGTCCTACAATGAGCTGTGGCGAAAGAAATACATCAAGGCTATCGGGGCCGGGCCGGCGGATATCCAGCTGGCGTATTCGTGGGGTTCGCACGCAAGTAAGCTCATCGACGTGATTCGCAAAGGACACAACGATGTCAAACTGAGCAAGGGCGAATTCGAGCGCCTAACAACCTGGATCGACATAAATGGGACTTACTACCCGCGCTACGACACTGCGTATCCCGACAACTTGACCGGTCGGTCGCCGCTGGACGGCAGGCAGATTAAGCGTCTTACCGAATTGACGGGTGTGCCTTTTGCAAAGCTGGCCAGCCACGGGGCAAACGCCGGGCCGCAGGTTAGCTTCGACCGTCCCGAGATGAGTCCGTCTCTGGAGATATTCAAAGACGCCGGCGATCCAAAGTACGTTGAGGCCTTGGCGATTATCCAGGCTGGCAAGGAAACACTGGCGAAACGTCCGCGGGCGGATATGGCCGGCTTTGCCGCCTGTGCGGTTGATCAACGGCGCCAGCAGGACTACGCGGCGCGGCAGCAAATTGAATTGCGCAGCCGTCAGGCAATCCGCCGGGGCGGGAAGTCCTACGATGCCGCTTCTGAGTAGTAGAATGGACGTAATCGGATTGCCGGATTGCAGTTTTGGGCAAATCCTCTATTGAAAAAGGAAGAATTCAACAGCAGTTACCGAATTTGAAAAGGAGGAATTACCTATGGATACGAGTTTTTGCACGCGTCGAGGTTTCTTGAAAGCTGTGGGGCTGGGGGCTGCATTACTGGCGGCGCCGCAGGTTGGAATGGCGAGCAGGCGGCCCCGACGCAGGCCGAATATCCTGTTCATAATGTCCGACGACCACGCCGCCCACGCGATAGGGGCTTATGGCTCGCGCCTGGCCAAGGTCGCGCCGACGGGCAATATCGACCGCCTGGCGAAAGAGGGAATACTCCTGGAAAATGTCTTTTGCACAAATTCGATATGTGTGCCGAGCAGGGCAAGCATTCTGACGGGCCAGTACAGCCAGAAAAACGGTGCGCTCGATTTGGGCGGGAGGCTTGAGCCGGAGAACCAACATTTGCCCAGGCTGATGAAGCAGGCCGGGTATATCACGGCGATGATCGGGAAGTGGCATCTCAAGGTCGAGCCTGCTGCGTTCGATTATTACTGTGTGCTGCCGGGCCAGGGCAAGTATTTCGACCCTGTCCTGAGAGTCAAGGGCCGGGCCTGGCCCAAGAATGAGAAGAAATTTACCGGGCACTCTTCAGATGTAATCGCCGATCGTTCGATAGAATGGCTCAAAGGGCGCGATAAAACCAAGCCCTTCTTTCTGATGCACCATTTCAAGGCGCCGCATGATATGTTTCAAAATGCCCCGCGCTTTGACAGTTTTCTCGAAGACGTGGATGTTCCCGAGCCGGAGAGCCTGTGGCGACAGCCGAATCACGGTTCGCAGGCGACCAAGGGGATGGGCACGTCAATATCCCCGCGCAACAAGAGACGCAACATGGGCAAGCACATGGGCGTGGACCAGTCTCTGCCCTACAAGGAATATACTCACCAGGCCTACCAGAGGTATCTTAAGAGATACCTGCGCTGTGTTAAGGGGGTGGATGAAAACATTGGCCGGCTTCTCGATTACCTCAAAACCGAGGGTATTCTCGATGACACGATTATTATGTACACCTCAGACCAGGGAATGATGCTCGGCGAGCACGATTATATCGACAAGCGGTGGATGTACGAGGAGTCGCTGCGGATGCCGTTTTTGGTTCGGTGGCCGAAGATGATTAAGGCTGGCAGCCGTTCGGATGAGATTATCAATAACACCGACTTTGGCCCGACGATTTTGGATTTGGCGGGCGCACGGACCCCCGATTATGTGCACGGGCGGAGTTTCGCCCCTATTTTAGCTGGTAAGACGCCGGGGGACTGGCCCAAATCGAGTTATTACCGCTACTGGATGCACATGGCCCATCACGATAACCCGGCCCACTTCGGCGTGCGGACTAAGGAATACAAATTGATATTTTTCTACGGGCAGAACTACAAGCGCGGCGGCCCCAAGCCGACCCAGCCGGGATGGGAGCTGTACGATATGAAGAACGATCCGCACGAAATGAACAATATCTACGGCAATCCCAAATACGCGAAGGTGGTCAAAGAGCTTAAGGCTGACTTGCTCCGCTTGCGAAAAAAGTACGAAGAAACGGACGAGAAGTATCCCCACATCCAGAAGGTGATCGACGAATATTGGGACAAATAGCAATCACTCAAAGCGGGTAGTGTTCTGTTATAGTTATGAGCAAACGTTGTCTAAGAATCGTTGTGGCGTTGGTTGTGCTGTGTGTGTCGGCGGCTGGCTGTGCTATAGACAACCGCGGCCCGATCCGCGTCGAGAACTACCGCGAGACTATCCGTGTGGCCTGCGTGGGCGACAGCACCACCTACGGCTCGACTATTAAGTATCGTCTCAGGGACTGCTACCCCGCTCAGTTGGGGCGGATACTGGGCGATAAGTTCCAGACCCGCAACTTCGGCGTCAGCGGCGCGACCCTCCTCGAGAAGGGCGATAAACCTTATTGGAAGCAGCAGGCGTTCAAGGAGGCTTTGGCCTTCAATCCCCACGTGGTTGTCATCAAGTTAGGCACCAACGATACCAAGCCGAAGAACTGGAAATTCAAAGACCAGTTCGTCCGCGATTATAAAGATATGATCGATAAGTTTGAGGATTTGCCCACTAGGCCGCGAATCTGGATTTGTTACCCGGTCCCCGCGTACCCCGAACGCTGGGGAATCAGCGACGAACGTATTAGAAATGAAGTAATACCACTGGTGGCCGAGGTTGCTAAAGAAACGGGAGTTGGTGTCATCGACCTGCATAAACCGCTGAGCGATAAGCCGCGGCTTTTTCCCGACCTGATCCATCCGAACGCCGAAGGGGCGCTGCTGATGACGCAGGAGGTCTATCGGGCTCTGACGGGCAGGCCCGTGATAGACAAAGTGCAGAGGCGCGAGCTTGCACACGTCCTGGTAATCGGGGACTCCATCTCCATAGGTTATTTTGGCCCGACCAGGCAGTTGCTCAAAGGCAAAGCCATCGTTGTCCACAATCCAGGCAACGCTCAGCACACGCGCACCGGACTCGAAAAGCTCGATGACTGGCTTGGCCAAACGCGGTGGGACGTGATTCATTTCAACCACGGGCTGCACGACCTGAAGTACGTGGATAAGAACGGCAGGAATACCTCCGTGGAAAAAGGCAAACAACAAATACCTATCGAGCAGTACGAAAAGAATCTGGAACAGTTGGTGCGAAGACTCAGGAAAACCGGCGCAGAATTGATTTTTGCCACCACGACGCCGGTGCCCGACAGGACAGGGATTCGTGTCCAAGGCGACGCCGAAAAGTACAATGCCGTCGCCCGGAAGGTGATGAATAAGCACGGAATCGCGGTCAACGACCTGTATTTCTATGCTCTACCCCGCCTCTCGAAGATTCAAATGCCTCAAAACGTGCATTTCCACAAGCTCGGCTCATACCTGCTGGCTGAGCAGGTGGTAGCCGGCATCAGCCAGAAGCTTGAGGGCCGGCAGGGCAGCACGCAGACTTTTTCGGCCACTTTCCCCGGCTCGATGAGCGATTGGAACGGATACGATAGGTACGATTTCGAAGTGGACGGGCGCAAGTGCTGCGTTGTGGCTCCTAAGGTCGCCGCACCGGGCCGGCCCTGGATCTGGCGGGCGCGGTTCTTCGGCCACGAGCCGCAGGTCGATATTGCCCTATTATCGAGAGGGTTTCACCTGGCCTATATGGATGTTGCCGGTCTGTTCGGCAGCCCACAGGCCGTCGCACACTGGGGCGCTTTTTATCGCTACCTCACGGAGAACTTCGCTCTATCTGACAGAATGGCCTTGGAAGGGATGAGCAGGGGCGGACTGATAGTCTATAACTGGGCCGCGGCCAATCCGAATAAGGTCTCCTGTATCTATGCCGATGCCCCGGTCTGCGATTTCAAGAGCTGGCCCGGCGGCAAAGGCAAGGGCCGGGGCAGCCCCGCCGACTGGACCAACTGCCTCAAGGTTTACGGCCTGACTGAAAAGCAGGCGATGAACTACAAGAAGAACCCCATAGACAACCTCAGGCCGCTTGCCGCCGCGGGCATCTCCTTGCTGCACGTGTGCGGCGACGCCGATGAGGTCGTGCCGCCGGCCGAGAATACCCGAATCCTCGAAAAGCGATACAAGAGACTGGGCGGCTCGATCACGACCATCATCAAGGAAGGCGTCGGTCATCACCCGCACAGCCTCGAGGACCCCAAATCCATTGTTACCTTCATCTGCAAGCACACGGGCCTTTCCCGCGGTCCGTTCTACGCGCTGCGTGACGACCTCTCGAATTGCCGCTTTAGATTCCTGAATGAAAAGAGGGGCCGGGTGGCTTTTCTGGGCGGCTCCATCACAAATATGAACGGCTGGCGCCCTATGGTCGCCGAGAATCTCCAAAAGCGCTTTCCCGACACGGGGTTCGACTTCGTCAATGCTGGCATACCTTCAACCGATTCGACGCTTGGTCCGTTTCGATTGAGCAGCGACGTGTTCGGCCGCGGCAGGGTCGATCTGCTCTTTGTCGAGTACGCCGTTAACGACCAGCACAACTCGCGCGGCCCCATCGAAAGAATCCGCGGTATGGAGGGTGTTATTCGCCAGGCTCGCCGGAAGAATCCGTACATCGATATAGTCATGCTTTATTTCGTCGATCCGATAAAGATAGAGCAGCTCAATTCGGGCCATACGCCCCCGGAGGTCCAAAGTCACAGGACTGTGGCGCGGTATTACGACATTCCCGCTATCGACCTGGCCCGCGAGGTGACCGAGAGGCTCAACACCGCCGAGTTCGACTGGGGGACCTTTGGCGGTCTGCACCCGGGACCCTTTGGCCACCGCCTCTACGCCGAGTCGATTGAGCGATTGTTCGATGCCGCCTGGAAAGCGCGTTTGAGTCCCGACTCCAAACCGCGAAAGCATTTTCTGCCCGCCTCGCCCATCGATCCGCTTAATTACAGCCGCGGTCGATACATAGACATAGAGCAGGCGAACATCCTGAGCGGCTTCCAGCACGTACCCTCGTGGACCACTAAACAGGGCGGTACGCGTCCTCGTTTCAGGGAGATTCCGATGTTGGTAGCCGAGCAGCCCGGTGCAGCTTTGGAATTGGATTTCAGCGGCACCGCAATAGGGATTCTCGTTGTCGCCGGCCCGGACGTCGGAGTGATAGAGTTCAGCATTGACGCAGGTGAGCCCCGACAGCTCGACCAATTCACCAAGTGGAGCTCTTTCCTTCATATCCCCTGGGCCTATATGCTGGACGCCGAACTAAAGCCTGGCAGCCATAAGCTGATTCTTAAAACCACCAACAAGAAACACCCGAACAGCAAGGGTCAGGCCGCTCGCATCGTAAAATTCCTCGCCAACTAAGCCGATTCAGCCGGCAAAGCAATGTCAGCCGGGCAGATCAGTTCGACTCCAGGCCCTGGAGAACATCTTGCAGAGACAGCTCCGCATAACATAAGGCCGTGTCGGCGGCGCCGTAATAAACCTTGAGCTTGTCGTCCTCGCAGAGCAGCCCGCAGCTAAAGACCACGTTCCCAAAGAAGCCGTCGCACTCGTAATCTGTCTGCGGCTCAAAAATTGGCTCCTTTGACCTTGCGAGAACCTTCCACGGTTCCCGGCTGTCCAGCAGGACCACCCCGAGGCAATAGCGATTATTCGCGTCCACCCCGTGATAGACCTCCAGCCAGCCATCAGGCGTCCTGAAAGGCACGGCACTTGCGCCGATCTTCAACTGGTCCCAGCGGCCCTCGCGAGTGGCCATCAGGCAGCGGTGATTTCCCCAGCACCGCAGGTCGTGCGAGTCTGCAATCCAGATGTCCTGTTTGGCGAACAAATTGGAAACCGGCCTGTGCAGGGCGTAATATCTGCCGTCGATTCTCTCCGGAAAAATCACCACGTCCTTGTTGTCCGGGCAGAAGATAACACCGTGACGCTCGAAGGAGCTGAAATCGTTCGTTGATGCCAGGCAGGTTGTTATGCCAAGAGGACTTACCGCCACGTAGTTGATGTAGTATGTGCCGTCGATAAGGCTGATTCGCGGGTCCTCGATGCCGAATGCTTCGTAATCATTGGCCGGGGCAATCGCAGGCGTCCGCCCAATCTCAAAGTTGACGCCATCTTTGCTGCGAGCCGGTCGCAAATGTGAAATCGACGTCAAATACGTACCGGTCGAAGTCACAATCAGCCGCGGGTCTGAAAAATCATTGTCCGCGTCATCTTTCGAGAACTCCTTTGTAGCGAGTCTCCCCTGGCCAACGTCGTAGAGAGCAGCTAACACGATATCCGGATGTTTGCTGATAGGCCTTTCCGCGACTCGAAGGAGCAAAATGACCTCATCTTCCAGACGCGTAACGCCGGCGTTAAAGACGCCAATCACTTCGACATTTTCTGCCGAGGGCCCAATATCCTTCGGTTTAATTATGGGGTTATCTGGCGAGCGAAAGACTTTCATTTATCGAATCCTTTAATGCTGGTTCCACAGCAGACCCGCACCGGCCGGGCTCGTACTCAATGATAACGACTCGCGCCAGCCCGTGCAAGAGTTTCCAGCCGGATTGCCCGGTATTGTCTGCAATGCTCGTACACTTTGCTCGCCGCTGATGATTAGAGAATTGCCGTTCTTGCAGTGAAGTGGCGGGTGCAGAAATCCGAAGATCAAACAGCTCAAGGATTCTGCAGGCCGGGTGTGGGACCCGCCATCTTCCAGTTGTTGGGGTCGTTGCCGTAACGCGTTTCGTCTATTCGACTTAGCGAAGCGCCGCCGGCGTCCGGCTCGGTGGGCCAGAGGTCCACGCCGCCGGGACAATCCTCCGGATGCGAGCCGTCGCTGTAGTTGACCCTGTCAATCACAATGTAATGTTGCCTGCCGTACCTGTCTATATTACCCGGCATACTAAGCTCAACCCGCTCATCCTCACCTGAGCCGCCTAAACCTGAGTTGCTCAACTGGCCGTCGTATGGGCCGACTATCTTCTCGGCGGGCACGGTCGGATACCGCCACGTAAAGGCATTGACGTCTTTAACCACTAACAGATACCCGCCGGCAGGTATCGTCACTTCGTTCGGCCAGTCCGGGAACGTGAACTCGATTCCGTCGGTGAACTTCCACGCAAGGGCCTTGTCGTCATCGTACAGCTTGACCGGCGCCGGGCTGATGTTGTGGAGTTCGATGTACTCGTATCTGTCATTTTCGTACGAGCCGCCTGCGGGCCAGTCGGGATGGTACATAATCTCGTTGATGACGATAGGCCCGACCTTAGGATACGCGTTGGGTAACCACGGCGTGGCAGCGGTCTCGATTACGGGTACAGTTGCTCATCCAGCCACCATGCCGCCAGCTCAGCAAAGTCCTTGAAGTTAGTTTTGTGATCGCCAGACAGATCGGTCA
>CAYWOD010000090.1:0-13524 GCA_964459805.1 uncultured Pirellulales bacterium | reverse complement strand
ACAGGGAATACAAACTAAACCTAAATGAGGAGACCATATTATGTCTACTCGACGAGCCAGGAACTTGAGCGATCTTCTCAAAGCCACGGACCGCGTGGCGGTATCGAATATAACCGGCAGAGAGGCAAGTACCGTGACGGCCGTCTCGCAGAAATACTGCGGTAATATCGTGGGCGGATGGGCCCTGGGTAAAGGCGGCCAAACCATTGACATCGTCGGCATGGAGCCTGTGCCGGTATTTTCTACTGTTCAGGAGCTCACAAACCGTCTTGGCAAGAGGAAACAGGTGAACAAGGTAGTCGTCTATTCTCCTCCGGCAGCCGTTTACGCCGAGGTCAAGGAGATCGTCGAGCATCTTCGCAGAACCGTCGAGACCCTTTTTATCATCACCGAGCACGTCTCGATAGAGGTCACCGCCAAGATCGCTCAGATGTGCTCTGAGGCCGACATTGACGTGCTTGGCTGCAATTCCCTCGGCATTATCAACAGCCACGACGCAGTCCGGACAGGAGCAGTAGGCGGCAACAATCCCTCGGAGAGCTTTCGTCCGGGCTCTACCGCCATAATATCGAACAGCGGCAACATGGTGAATACCATGGCCTCTTATCTGCTGAGCGCGGGGATGGGGACATCCTACGGCATTTCCACGGGAAAAGACGTGCTGATATTGTTTCCTCTCAAGAACCTCCTGGAACTTGCCGCAAACGACGACCGAACAAAACTCATAGTCACTTATATCGAGCCGGGCGGACTCTATGAGAAAGAAGCCGTCGAAATGCTCCGCCGGACCAACTATCCCAAACCCATCATAGCTTACATTACCGGCAAAATCCTTCAGCAGGGCGACTTAGCTTTGGGCCATGCCGGCGCCGTCGTGGAAGGCAAAGATACCTCCGCCGAAGCCAAAATGAAGCTTTTTGATGAATACTTCGGCACAGGACCCTTTGACCCCGATACGAGGTCCAGAAAACCACCCGGCCTGGCAGAGAAGCTCAAACGCGGCATACGAATCAAAACGCTTCACCATTTGCCGGCAGCCGCTGCTCTGATCTGCAGCACACTCGGCATCGAGCGGGATTTCAAGCCTTCCAAACCATTGAAGCCCAATCCCTGGTTTGTTGACTACAAACACAACGGCCTGGAAAAACTTCTACCCACAAAACTCATCTTACATCGAGGTGCAATACCAAAGCCCTACGCATCCCAGGTAAGACTCATGACAAAAGAAACCATCGGCGCCCACCTGCCCAGAAGGAACATGCGCAAAGCAAGCCACGCCTCGGCAAACGATGGTGGGCAAACCAGAATCTACGGAGAGTCTCTGGAAAAAGAGATGCATAAGGGCTCATTCGTAGAATCGCTCTTGTTCTACTGGACGGGCCGACGACCGCGGGATTTGGAGACCAAGGCGGTGGAAAAATGCCTTATCGGCGCGCTGACGAACGGCCCCGGCACGATCTCCGCCCAGGGCGCGAAGCTCTCTGCCTCGGCGGGAAACGCCCCCAATACCGCAATGATAGCAACTCTGGCCTGCATAGGAGACGTCCACGGAGGCAACGGGCGCCGGGCCATCGAATACCTCTGCCGCATCTTCATGAGCGTTGATATTGAAGACCCCTGGGCCCCCGCCCACGGCGTGGACGTGCAAGGCCTCGTCAACACTGAAGCAGAGCGATTCAGCAAGGTACGTGCCTCCGCCAAGGAAGCCGACACCGACTATGAACGCATCCCGTGCCTCGGCCACCCCGTCTTCAGAGATAAACCGGTCAACTACGACCCCAGAGAACAAGCCGTGGCCGAATATCTCGAGAAAGAAGGACTTTGCAATGTCTTTCTGCAGTTTTACCACATGCTGGCTGTTCGGCTGAAGGAAATCGGCATCGCTCGAAACGTCTGGGCCGTCAACCTCGACGGCGCAATAGCTTCGGTGGTGCTCGGTGTATGCTGGAAGGCACTCAAGGAAAAGCACATCACCCTGCGCCGGGTCTGCGACATCGCCTTTATGGTCTTCGCCCTCGGGCGAGTCGGCGGTGCAGGCGGAGAATTCCTCGATCACCAGGACTACGGCACACCTATGGACATGCGCATACCCGTCGATGAGATCACGGTACTGGGACGTTGAACTCGGCGAGGGCGAACCTCCGGCATCGAACAAGGAACTTCAATTACGAAGTTGATCCCCGCTAAAGACCCGTTCGACTGGGCTCGGGGCAACGAGCGTTTAGCCGTGAACGAAGTCGAAGGGGAAGCAATCTCGAATTTCGAGTGTTTGAGATTGCCAGGGCTTTGAAAAAGGGGCGGCAATGACAAAGAAACTCAGTTTATAGCCCCTGAACGGTTGGGTGCTATTGGGGCACCTCAATGGCGTGGTGGCCGTCGATCTGGATGCGGCGTCCGTTAATTTTGGGCTGGCCTTGTCCGTGGGCCAGCACTCACCAGCGCTTGGGCAGCGGCCACCGGCCCTGGTGTACGATTCCAAAACGATTTGCCTTCTCGCGTACAACGACCTTGGCTGAGATCACCAACAGCAAGCTCTTGTGCCGGGCGGCCGGCTTTGCTCGAAGCGGACCCAATCCGGGAGCGGGCTTGCGGACGGGGTTATCCGGAGCCTGGCTGTTTGGCCGGCGGCGAGCTTACTTTTTTTGAGCTGGGTTTTTTCGCGGGGGCCTTGGGTTTCCAGCGTTCGATTACGGCAACCTTAAGCTCTTTTGCGGGAACAAGATGGCGGTAGATAAAGGCCTGCATCATGTCTTCGGCGGGGACGACGGGCCGGACTATCCGGCGGCCCCCGATCTGGGCACGACCTTCCAGGCGGAGACTGATGGGTTTGGCTATGGGGATCCGCGGCACCCTGAGCGTGAGCCGCACCTGGTCCTTGTCGGCCGGCACTCGAGCGCCGCTCAAGGTGAATCCCTTTGGCGCATCCTTTAAGGACAGCGTGATGTCACCGGTGAATCCGTCCTTTCGCAGGGCATATACGGTGATAGGAGCAGATGCGCCGGCGCGGGCGTTGATGCCGGCCGGCACAAGGCGCAACTCGAAATCGGGCCGAGGGGGGCTGATGCGCAAGCGATAGGCGTAGGCGGCGCCGCCCTTGTGTTGCGCATCGCCTATGTGAAGATAGTAGGTCCCATTTTCGGGCAGTGTGGTGGTTAGCAGGGAGTCCGCGTGGTGCGTGGTCAGGCCGGCGGCTTTGTCCTCATGGTCGTCGTTGGCCGTCAGTTTCCGGCCGGCTGCGTCTGTCAGTTTGAGCAGAGAATCCAGGGGAGAGTTCAGCCGGCGTGCATAGAATTCGGCAACGATCTTGTCGCCGGCGCTGCCCTGGAACCGGAAGCAGTCGCAGTCGCCCGGTTGATCAATTCGTCCGTTTACGATGAGTGCCGGTTTGACCGTCTGGGCGTTCGCTTGCCGGTTGTTAGGCTCCTTCTCCAGGCATTCCGGCAAGGTATCCACGGCAAAGGGGACATTGTTGGAAACGAGTTTATTCTTGCGCACCGAGACCGGAAGAATCCCCGGCCCCTTGTCTTTGGCGTCCAGCGTCAGCTCATCGGCCGGTAGATTCCAGCCGTTGACCTGCACCGTTGTTTGGGCACCAGCGCGACCGCCGAGTGGGAAGATGCCGGTCACAAACGGGAGCTCGCCCACAGCGATGCGATAGACGAAATCCTCTCGTCCGCGGTAGATGGCGTCTTTGATCTCCAGCACGTATTCGCCGTCGCGGGGAATCTCGCAAAAGAGGACGGGGTCGGGATTGAAACGGTAGTCGTCGGCGTAAGCGATCTCATTGCCATCGGCATCATACAAGGCCAGAGTGGCCTGAAACCAGCCGGGAACGGCGTCGGCGAGGTAGGGGATCAACTCCCGCGCGCTGGCGGCCATGACCAGCCGCGTGCCCTTGCTTAACTTGAGCTGGAAACGGTCTATATCGCCAGGCATGATCCGGCCGTTTAGAACCAACGGCAGTCGTGATGGGACGTCCGTATCCGCAGTTTTGTTGTTTGGTTCCTTCTCGGTATGTTCGGGTAGCTGCCCCACGTGAAAAGCGACCGGGTTTGACAAGCCCAAGCTGGCTTTGAGCCTCAACTCCCGCTTACCAAGCGTCGCGTTCGGCGCCAGCACGAGACGGAGAGTAAGGTCTTCGCCAAGCTGAGGATTGTCCCGATTTCTGTTTTTGGGATTGGCGAGCTTCTTCCTGATTTCGGCCATCTCCTTCTGCACAGTCGCCCGATCCATTTTGGGCCCTGCATTCACGGCGCGTTTCGCTCCAGCGCCGGTGCTCTGGCCCTTGCCCTGGTTCGCGGATTTCATCTCCTGCTGGAGCACCTTGAGTCTGTCCCTGAGCAAGTTGATCTGCTTTCCGGTCAGCGGTTTGACGTGTTCGACCACCGTGGCCTTAACGCCTCCTCCTGAAACCACCACATCGGTCACGCCGTCCAGGTATCGCCCGGCGATCGCAACTTCGAACGTATCGCCCTGCCGTCCGCCGGCGGGATAGACATAACCGATACCGGGCCTGCGCTGCGCGCGGGCAGCGGCCCCAATGGCCCGGGTCCCAGGGACCACTGCCAGGAGCGCCGCGAGCCACATCGCCATGTACCATCGGGATCGTTTCATTGAATCCTCCATTGCTTACATGATTTCTTTCAGACGTCCGCCCATGCTGACGCCATCTGCGGCCGAGGGCGTCACGCGGACGGTCAGGCCCCTGGGATGGGGCAGCTTCCCATCGGGATCAATGCCGAGCAGCTCGTACATACTGGCGATAAGGTCAACCGGATACACCGGCCGATCCTTGACAGTTTCACCTTTTGCATCGGAGGCGCCCACCACGCGGCCTCCTTTGAACCCGCCGCCGGCGACCACCACGGAGAAAACCTTGCCGTAATGGCCGCGTCCGCCGTTCCAGGGCGCTTCCCACTGGACCTTGGGTGTCCGGCCGAATTCGCCTCCCCACCAGATGATGGTGCTGTCCAGAAGGCCGCGGTCCGACAGATCCTGGAGCAGGGTGGCCATGCCTTTGTCCATTTCGGGCAGTTTTCGGCGCATGGCCTGGAAATGCTGCTTGTGCGTATCCCAGCCTTTGGAATTGATGGTGACGTAGGGGACCCCGCGTTCGACCAGCCGCCGAGCAACCAGGCAGGATTGGCCAAATGTGTTGCGGCCGTACTGCTCTCTCATTTCGTCCTTCTCCTGCGAAAGATCGAATACCTTGCCGGCGTCGCCCAGGATCAGGTCATAGGCCTGTTTTTCGGACTCATCCAATGCCGCCAACTGCGGATGGCCTTTCAAGGCTTGGGCCAGCGTGTTGAGCTTGCCGAGAAACTCGCGGCGACCCTTCTGCCGCTTGTCGGTGATGCCCTGGGCGACGACTCCCTCGACGACGAACGGGGTCCTCGCGGGGTCCCCGCCGGTGGCGAAGGGTTTGTATCGCGATCCCAGAAAACCGGCCTCGGAAAAGCGACCCTGCGGGGTGGTCAGGACAATGTAGGGCGGAATCAGTCCGCGATATCCGGCGTCGTAGCCCTTGAAGAGGGAGACCACTGCGCCGACGCAGGGAAAGACCTGTCCGTCGCCGGGCTTGCGGCCGGTCTGAACCATGTATGAAGCCGTTTCGTGGCCGTTAATCCCGTGGGTCATGCTGCGGATGATGGAATACTTGTCCGCCTGCTTTGCCAGCAGGGGCAGCAGTTCGCCGATAATGATTCCGTCCACATTGGTTGGGATCGGCTTGCTCAGTGAACCGCAATATTCGTTGCCCGCATCAGGCTTTGGGTCGAAGGTGTCGAGGTGCGCCGGCCCGCCCCACATCCAAATCTGGATGACCGCCTTTGCCCTGGCCGGCCGTGGTGCGGCCGGGGCGCCAAGAGCCGGACGGCTGCCCAGAGCCAGGGCGGCTGCGCCGACGAGGCCGCGCTGCATCGCTTCGCGTCTGGAAATCTCAATGCCGCGTATGCGCAGTAATTCCGGGTCGAGCGGGCTGCCCTTTGAAATGTTTTCTGTGCTCATAACCTGCCTTTCGTTTTCATTGGGACGTGCCGGGGCCTGGAGGCTTTGGGTCAATGCCGGTGAAGGAACTCGACGCTGTTGATTAAAGCCCAGGCGAGATCGACCGCGGCCTGTGGCCCTTTTTTGGCGCCCGGCGCCGAGTACGCCTGGACGATCTCAAATTCTTCACTGGTGGGGAAACGCGAAAGAATCGTCAGGTAGAGCCCGGTGACGACCTGTCGCGGATTTCGCCTGGATTGCATCAGTGGCCGAAGCTTGGCGCTGCGTTCAATCTTTCGCTGGATATGACTCGAGTTTAGCATGTGCAGGCGTTGGGCTGCAGAAGGACGGTTGTTGCGTTCGGATTCCAGGCCGGTGTCGCGCGGCGGACGTCCGAACAATTCGAGGAAGGAGCTGGTGATGCTGCCGTCGGCCAGGGCAATCGAGCGTTGCTCTTCTGGAATGAAGGTAAACGGCTCCGGAATGGCGCTGGAATACTTCTCCGTCGTCCCGGTGATCTGGCACAAGGCGTCGATGAGCACCTCCGCCTCCAGACGGCGCAGCGGATAGTGGGAGAAATTGGCCGCGCCCTCAGGTTTGTCGGTCCTGGGAATGGAGGAAAGCTGATAGGTTTTTGAGTTCAGAATCAACCGGTATAGGTGCTTGAGGTCATAGTTGGCCGCGACCAACTCGTGTTCCAGGAAAGCGAGCAGTTTGGGATTGGTCGGCGGATTGTCCGGGCGGATGTCGTCCGGCTCATGAATGATGCCGCGTCCGAGCAGCCAGGACCATAGGCGGTTGGCGATGTTGCGTGTGAACCAGGGATTCTTTGGAGCAATCAGCCAATCGGCAAAAACCTCACGTGGATCCCTGTCCGCCGACAGGTTGGCCGGGGTCCCATCCGGGAAGACCGCCGAGTGCGTGGTTTCCTTGTCCGGGTCGAAACGGACTATCTCTTCCTTCCATTCTGCGGTGGACTTGTAGGCGATCTTCGAGAAGAACGCCGCCATTCCCAAGAGGCGGTCCTGGTCCCAGTTGTCCGCCCTGGTCCCCATGAATGTCAGCGCCACTGCCTGGGCGATGGCCTGCGGCTGCTTGCTCTGGACGGCGCGGTAGAAGTTGACCTGGGGCACGCGAAAATTGCTGCCATTGGCCGTGAGCAGCTCCCGAACGAAGCGGTCATAAGGCAGATTCTCCTTGATACTCGTTCGAATCCAGCGATGATACGCCTGCACGGCATTTGGCCAGAGATTGATGGGGAACTCGGCCTTGACCCGCAGGAGATCGCCCCACTTCATCGCCCAGTAAACGGCAAACTCGTCGCGTTTGAGCAGACGATTGATCAGGGCGCTGCGCTTGTTCAAGTTATGGTCCAGTATGAAGGTTCTGGCCTCTTGGGCTGTTGGGAGCGTGCCAATGACGTCGAGATATGCGCGTCGGACAAAGACGGCATCGGAGCAGATATTGGCGGGCTGAATGCCCAACTGCTCCAACCTGCCGAAAACCAGCTCGTCGATACGGTTTCGGGGCGTCAGGACCGCGTTGGTTTCGAAGGGCCTTAGCACCGCACCGGCGGCCCGAGGGGCCTGCGCCGCAGTTGTGACCGGCACCACCAAGAAAACGACTGCCGAAATCAATGATATTTTCATCATGTTTCGCAACTCTCCTGCAAGTTACAGGTTCTATAGTACCAAATTACCACATCTGATTTCAATAACTTTGGCTTTCGCTCGAGCTTTTTTTTGTTCATCCGGGAAATGGATAGGTGAGATTGGCGTATCGTATGACCGAGAAAAATCGTTCGGGGCCCCAGAGGCACAAATTTCCCCCCTGTGCCCCAAATTTAAGCCTCTGCCCAAACGATTTTTCTCTCCAGCCAAGTCCGGGGGCCTGGTTTGTCAGGCCACCTACGCATTAAGCGGAGGAACCCTTTTTTTGACCAGAATCGGTAGATCTGCCCCCAAAGCCGGCATTTTGCCAGTTTCAGGACACTCGATCGACGGTTGCCAGTATTAATCGCCGGCGGTTTGGGGGATGATTGGCGTCCACTGGACTTTTGCGGCGCCGAGCAGGGTCCCTGTGGCGTAGGCCACATCGACGAGGGCAATCTGGTACTCTGCGAGTGCGAGGATTTCGGCACTTTGGGCGTCTGCAAAGGTTGTCTGTGCCTGCAGCACGTCGGTGGTTGTGCGCAGGCCGATCTCGTATTGTCGCTTTTCGGCTTCGTATAGTCTGCCGTCGAGTATTGTCCTTTGCCTGGAGGCGAGGATGCGCTGCCAGTTGGCCTCGAGCTGGTCTATTGCGTTTAGGACTTCGAGCTCGATCATGGCCTTGCGGCTTTCACGTGAGGCGAGTCGCTGGCGGCGCTGGTAGAAGGCCTGTCGCAGGCGGCTTTTTGCGGCCTGGTTTCCGAGCGGGACGAGCATCTGCAGGCCGAAGCGATGGTCCTCAAAGCGCTTGTCAAAAAGCAGGTCAAATGAGTCGCTGCGTGTGGCGCCGAGACCGTTGATGTTGTAGGCGTAGTCCATAGTGATTAGCGGCAGTGCCTGGTTGCGCATGTAGTCAACAGTGCTTATGTCCTGGGCGATTTGCAGCTCCAATTCGAGCATTTCCATACGACTACCAAGAGCAGTTTTTACGAGGTTTTCCTTTTTTAATTCGTAGTGGACGGGGTCGGGCTGAGTGGCGGGTATCAAGACGGTGTTGGTCTGCATTTCCATACCGGCTTTATTTAGCGCACGCTTGATGTCGCGCTGTCTGTCGCGCAGGCTGTTCTCGGCGACTATTATGGCTTCGAGTTTTTGTGCGACTCCGGCCTCTGCTCGGACGATCTCGACCTGGGCTCTTTCGCCCTGGTTGACGAATCGCCGGGCCTGGTCGAGCTGTTTGTTTGCGAGTTCGTATTCCTCTTTTCGGAGTTCGAGCTGGCGTCTGGCGGCGTAGAGTCGCCAATAGAGGCGGTCAACGGCGGCAATGACCTTTATGACTTCGAGTTTTGTTGCGGCGTCGGTTATCTGGCGGTCGTAGCGGGCGAGGCGAATGGCGTGAGTATTGGCCCGAGTGCCGGCGCCGCGGAGTAGGGGCTGGCTCAGCGAGAGTGACATATCGGAGGTGTATTCGGGGTTGAGCGTTTCGCTGAACGCCGAGAAGGCGGTATCCGTTTTGGCCCGTCTGTCCACCAAGTCAAATGTGAGAGTTCCGCCGGTGCGTAAAGGGACCTGGACACCGAGATCGGCAGTGCCATAATCCACCTGTGAGCCCGCCAATTTTGTGGATACCGGGGTGTCGGTTCTTGTATAGGTGAGATTCGAGAAGATTGCGGCCTCGAATTTTGCCTCTTCTTCGCTGATTCTTTCGGCGGCGATGGCGGGATTTATCAGTTGGACCTTCAGGTCAAGGTTGTTTTCGAGTGCGAGGGCACGGCACTGCTCAAGTGTAAGCTCAAGCTCGGCGGGTGGAGGCTGATTAGGGTCCGGCCGGTTGGGGTCGAGCTGGTCTTGCCGGCGGACTTTGGCAGGTCTTAAGTCGAGAGGCTCTATTTGGCGGAGCTTCTGCGGCGGGACTTTCAGCTCGTAGAAATCTTCGTCGCCCGGGGCGGTCTCGCAGCCGGCTAACGATAGAAGCGCACTAACTATAAGCGCACAAGGCAGCAAAAGAGCCAACGTAATAAGCGGACATCGGGGCTTTCGTCCGTGTTCTGCGGTGTGCCTTTCGCGGGAATGGAGTTTTTTATGGGATCTGTTATTCATGTCTTAGTGCCTCAATAGGGTCGAGTCTGGCAGCCTTGATGGCCGGGAACATACCAAAGAAGACGCCGACGGCGGCGGCAAAGCCAAACGACATGCCCAGCGCCCACAGTGGAATATGCGCCATACCAAGATTGGCGTGCGGGATTTTTGCAATCATTGTCGTGAGTAATTGTCCGAAGGCGGCGCCGACCAAGCCGCCAAAGAGGCATAGCACGATAGCCTCGATGAGAAACTGGAGGAGGATGGCGGATGGGCGCGCCCCTACGGCTTTGCGCAGGCCGATCTCGCGGGTGCGTTCGGAGATTGAGACGAGCATGATGTTCATAATTCCCACGCCGCCGACGAGCAAGGAGATTCCGACCACGCCGCCTGCGACAGCGGTGATGCCCAAGGCGATCTTGTTGAACGTCTTGAGGTACTCCTCGATAACCTCCATTCGGAAGGTATCCGGATCGCCCGGTTTGAGGCGCCGGGCTTGTCGGAGGAAGAATCGCAGTTCGGCCTTTGCTTCTTCCGAAAGCTCGGGTTTACGGCAACTGGCGATGGCATAGATCCAGGGGTCCCATAGTTTCCAGGCAGTGGGAAATGGGATGAAGACCTCTTCGGAGGCGCCCATCTGGCCAAACATGCCGGACTCCACGCGTTTTTCCACGACTCCGACTACGCTAAAACTGCGTTCGCCGACGACAATACGTTTGCCGACGCAGTTGCGGTCGAGCCTGAGCTGATCCCGGACGCTCGGGGTGATCAGACAGACCTGCCAACTGTTTTCCTCGTCGGTCAGGGTGAAGGGCCTGCCCATAATGACGGACCGATTCTCGATTCGGTGCCATGAAGGGTTGATTCCGTACACGCGAGCGCCGTCGATGCTGTGGACGCCGTAACGGATCGTCTGGGTCCTTTCGGTTATCAGGGTGTAGTCTGCCAAGGACGGGCAACGCTCGAGGAGGCCCTCAAACTGCTGGGGCCGAAAACGGAACAACCGCCAAGAGAAGTGCTTGAACCGCCCTTCTCTGGGCCAGTGGGGGATAATAAATATCTTGTTGGTACCCAATGACTCAAAATCACTGAGCACCTTGGCCTTTAGTCCGGTCAGGGCGGCGATGACGGCGGTGACGGATGCGACGCCGATAATGATGCCGATGGTCGTGAGAACGGAGCGTGTTTTGTTGGCCCAGATCTGACCGAGGGCGAGATAGACGCTTTGGTAGAGCAGTCGCAAGAACAGCAGCGGTGCGGTCAAGATCGCTTTCATTTGGAGACCTCCCCGAAATGGGTGTTTAATGCTGCTCGATTGGCGTGGTCTTGTTCGAAAGACATGTCGGTGAAGATTCGTCCATCGGTCATGCGGATGATTCTACCGGCGTGGCGAGCGACGTGCTCTTCGTGGGTGACCAGGATAATGGTCTGGCCTTCGCTGTGTAGCTGGTCGAAGAGGGTGAGGATGCCCTCGCTGGTTTTGCTATCGAGGTTTCCTGTGGGCTCGTCTGCGAGCAGGATGCTCGGAGCACAGACCATAGCGCGTGCGATGGCGACCCTTTGCTTTTCGCCGCCGGAGAGCTGGTTGGGCCGGTGTTTGATTCGGTCAGCGAGACCGACTCGCTCGAGCATCTGCCTGGCGCGTTTTCGGCGTGACCACCAGCCGTCGCGGGAGTAGATCAGCGGCATCTCGACATTCTTGAGTGCGCTGGAGCGCCCGAGCAGCTCGAAAGACTGAAAGACAAAGCCGATTTGTCTGTTGCGGATTCGGGCCAGAGCCCCGGCACTGAGGCCGGTGGTGTCGCGACCATCGAGGCGGTAGGTTCCGCCGGTGGGGCGGTCGAGACAACCCAAGATGTTCATGAGCGTGCTCTTGCCGGAGCCGGAGGGTCCCATCACGGCCACATACTCGTTCCCGCGCAGCTCCAGATCGACGCCGTCGAGCGCATGAATGGATTCGACGCCCACCTTGTAGATGCGTGTGACTTTTTCGAGCCTGATGATGACTCTATCAGAGTTTGTTGACATCGGTCCCGTCGTTCCCGGCGTTGGCACCCGCCTTTTTCTTTTTGGCCTCTTGCTCGGCTTTGACCTCGCGTTCGTCCTTGATGAGCTGCTCGTGCTTGAGCTTCTCGAGTTCCTTATAGGGTCCGACCACGATTTGGTCGCCCTCGGTGACGCCGGCCTCGATCACCGTGTGTGTCGGGTTGCTGGGGCCGATCTTGACGGGGGTGATGAGCGCCTTGCCATCATTGTAGCAAAAGACCACCGTGGCAAATGTTTTTTGCTTTTCGTCCTCAGTCAGCTTATCCCTGATATTAATAGGCAGTTCATCGACTTTTCGTCCGAGGACGGCCTGGCTTGGTAGGATCAGGACATCCTTGTGGTCGGCGACTTCGATGTCCACGTCTGCGGTCATGCCGGTGAATATCTGCTCGTTGGGGTCCAGTAGCAATATCTCGGCTTCGTAGTACTTCGATCCCTGAAGTCCTCTCCGGTTGCTCAGTGCGATCGCGCGTACCGTTCCGGGGAAGACCTTATCGGGCCAGGCCTGGATATGCGCTCTGGCGGCCTGCGCGACGCGGAGTTTTCCGACGTCGGCCTCATCGACCTGTGCGACGAGGAGCATCTGGGAGAGGTCGCCGACTTCCATAATGACAGTTCCGGGGTTGTTCATAGTTCCGGTAATGACGAGCTCGCCGACTTCGGCGTTGATTCGTGTAACGACTCCGTCGATGGGTGATGTGATTGTAGTGTAGCCGAGGGCCTCTTTTGCCTGTGTGATTCTGGCGTCGGCGGCTTCGAGGTTATGATTCAGGACGGTGAGGTTGAGCTGAGCGGCCATGAGGCTATGCTGCGCGGCGAGGTACTGCGAATTGAACTCGTCGAGGCTCAGCTTGGCCTGGTCGAATGCGGACTGGCTGATGTCCTGGGTTTCGAGGAGCTTCTGCTGTCGTTCAAGGTCGCGTTGGGCCTGCTTGAGGGATGCCTCGAGGCCTTCGAGGCTTGCCTTCTGGCCGGCGATTCTGGCCTTTTCGACCTCGATCTGAGCGGCCTGTGCAGCGCGGGTGGCATCGGCGGAGAGCAATTGACTTTCGAGGTCCTTGGAATCGAGGCGGAGCAGGACGGAGGGGGGTACAGGCGGGTCGGCGCTGGGGTCGCCGGCGGTTACGGCATCACCTTCGTCGTATGGCAGCTCCACGATGCGTGCGGAGATTTTGGCGCTTATTTCGACTTTTGTTTGTGGCTCGATTTCTCCGGGCGCGCTGACAAACTCGATGAGCCGGCCTCGTGTGGGTTTGGCAGTGCGGACCGTTGTGGGCTTGGCGGAGGAATAGAGCTTGGCCTTTATGAGTATTGCGGCGACGGAGGCGACGAGCAAGGTAACGATGACCGTTATGATGACGATGCGCGGTTTTTTCACGTTAAGCCCTTTCCATTAGAACAAATCCCCGTCAACATACGGCTTTTGGGGCAACCAATCTATGTAATAGACGCCCAAGCCGGGAGTTTCTTGCCCTTGCTCGGCGAAAAATAATCTAACGACTCGCCTGCCGTTGTGAGGCCAGGTTGATCGTGAGAGCTTATCTTAGAGATCGCCACGAGCGGCACAAAGAGCTTCTATTATAATATAAACGGGCTTGGAATCAATAAGTTACGTTGGTTTCGGGGTTTTTTGCAGGAAATTCGGCGATTCTACGCGGATATGTTGTCAAATTTTGGCACGGTTCAATTCTGGGGGGCAGCCTCGAGCGCAACTTGGGGATGGCAAAACTCGCAAAGCGGTGCAACCATCCCCAAATCCTTCGGA
>CAYWOD010000089.1:0-13732 GCA_964459805.1 uncultured Pirellulales bacterium | reverse complement strand
GAGTGGTCTTGCCGCTACCAGATGGGCCAATGAAAGAAACAAAAGAGGCCGGTTCAATTTCAAAATTCAAATCCCTTAATGCCTGGACCTTTAGCTCTCCCTCTGCATACGCCTTTGACAAGTTGTCTGCTGTTACCAAGCCCATAGGCTTATCCCTTCAAAATCTCTGGTCAGTAATAAACGACAACATAAACAGTACTCAGTTGGGATTCCCATATAACTTTCTGTTTTCTTGCCCAGCTACACCGCCGCATCTCAATTCCGGAGCCGGGCCGCCTCGTGGTCCTGCCGCGGGGCCACCACGAGGAGCAAGGGCGTGTCCGCCCAGGACCAGGACGGCCAGGACAATCAGAATCGCCGTTTTGTATCCCGTCTTCTTCATTTTCCAGTTTTTTTCGGTTAAATTTTGTTTTTGTGCCGATTCTACGTCCATTTGGGGACCCTTAGAAAAGGATAGTGGCCAGTATCCTGGAAAGGTTACACCTGCGGGGAGGTTCTTCCCTGGAGAATGCCCGGTAAAATTTCGACATTCAATAAGTCATCTATTACGTTTAGTATTCTGACTTTCCTTGCGTTATTGAGCTTATCCTCAACTATATCGTAGCTTCATACTGTCAAAATCCTGTTAATTTATCACGGACTGCTTGGGAAAACCGGGAAGACACTAAAGCACAAAGAAAACAACAAACAGTTGAACATTAAGGCTTTGCGACCTGGCGGCTAACCTTTTGTGCGGTCCTGTGCCGGTTTGTCCAGGTCAAAGGCAATACAAACGGCCTTGAGCGCATCTGCGGCCTGGTCCTCATCAACGGCACAACTGATTCGAATCTCGCTGGTCGTAATCGAGTCGATATTCACCCGGGCTTGGGCCAGCGCACCGAACATCTTCTCGGCGACGCCGTAATGCGTTCGCATGCCCACGCCCACCACCGAAACCTCGGCAATATCGTCGCGAATAAAGACCCCCTCGCAATTCACCTGGCCTCTGATCTCGTCAACAGCCTGTTTAGCCGCGTCCAGATCCGAAATCCCAATCATAAACGACAGGTTTGCCTTTTCGCCGCTGATCTCTGTTTGAATGATGTCGTTGACAACCACCTTGGCCTTTGCCAGGTGCGCGAACACCTTTGCCGCATTGCCCGGAACGTTGTCAAGGCCGACCAGACCTATCTTTGCCATATCCTTCTGGACCGTCGCGCCTGTTACTACCACGCCTTCCATTTCTGACTCCTCGGAGGTAATTATCGTCCCCACATTTTCGTTGGCACTGTTTCTGACGTGAATCTTGACGTTATATCTCTTGCCGAATCCGACAGCTCGAATGTGCATAACACTGGCCCCGAGACTTGCCATTTCGAGCATCTCATCGTAGCATATCTGGTCCATCTTGAGGGCATCTTTGAACATCCTCGGGTCGGTGGTGTATATCCCGTCAACGTCGGTATAAATCTCGCACTGTTCGGCCTCCAGGGCGGCCGCGAGCGCAACCGCCGTCGTGTCGGATCCGCCCCTGCCCAGGGTAGTTATGTTCTCCTGCTCATCTATGCCCTGGAAGCCCGCCACGATAACGATTTTGCCGCATTCCAACTGGCTGTGAATTCGTTTTGCGTCGATGCTCTTTATCTGCGCCCTTGTGAAGGCCCCGTCGGTTATCATGCGGATCTGTCCGCCTGTAAAGCTGATCGCGTCGTAGCCCATCGCGTCCAGCGCCATGGCGAAAAGTGAGACCGACTGCTGCTCGCCGGTGCTGATCAGCTGATCCATCTCGCGTTTGGGCGGATTGGGGTTGAGCTCCAGTGCGTCGGCAATAAGCCGGTCGGTCTGCTTGCCGCGGGCCGAAGCCACCACCACCACGCCATAGCCGTTCTCAACCGTCTTGATTACTCGCTTGGCGGCCGTGCGAATCTTCTGGGCATTCGCAAGGCTCGTACCGCCGAACTTCTGCACAATTATCGCCATAGTCGTAAACCTGCCGGAAACTTCAGTTTTGCCCTTTTAGCCCAATTCGGCCCCGCTGGTCAACCCCCTTAGCTTTTCAGGAAATATTCCATCAGCTCGAACCCGTTTTCTATCCTGAATCCCGAGTGAGCGGCGTTGGTTTCGCCGAACGTCTTGTGTAAAATCCCCTTGATATCGCTGCCTGCCATCGCAAAGGGAACCGGCTCGCCCGAATGCGCGCACGTGCGCACCGGGGTCGGATGATCGGGCATAACGAGTATGCGCCAGCTCTCACACTTCTCCAGCGCCTCGAGCACAGGCCCGACAACGTATTTATCAATCTGCTCGATCGCCGTCTTCTTCATCTCGACGCTGCCCTTGTGCGATGCTTCATCCGGTGCCTCCACGTGCACAAAGACGAAGTCGTATTTCTTTAGGGCCTTTATCGCAGCGCTGCCTTTGCCCTGATAGTTCGTATCGACGAATCCCGTTGCCCCCGGCACATTTATCAGGTCAAAGCCTATCAGCTTTGACAGGCCTTTAACCAGATCAACGGCCGCTATAGCAACGCCGGCGATCCCAAAGCGCTTCTCGAAGCGCTCCATCTGCGCCCGCTTGCCCTGTCCCCAGAGCCAGATCGAGCTGACCTGGTTTTCGCCTAAGTCCTTTCTGACCTTATTGATATCGTGATTCGCAAAGAGCTGCTGCGAGCGAGCCATCAAATCGATAAGGACCTCGGCGCCTTTACCCCGCGGCAGAATCTTCTCCACCGCCGTCCCAATGTGATCGTGCGGCGGATAGGTCTGAACGTCGAATTCGGCACCTTTGAAAACCAGCAAATGCCTGTAGCTTACGCCGGCATAGAAACGCATTTTCTCGCTGCCGAGCTGCTCATCCAGCTCTTTTATTAATTTGCCGGCCTCTTCAGTCGAGATATGTCCGGCACTGTGGTCTTCCATCCTGCCGTCGGCAATCGTGACCAAGTTGCACCTGAAGACCCAGTCCTCCAACGACAGCTTGATATTGCGCGCCGCCGCCTCAATCGGCGCCCGCCCCGAATAATAACGGTGAGGGTCATATCCAAGCAGGCTCATCTGGGCCACATCGCTGCCCGGCTCCATATCCGCGGGGACCGTTCGCACAAGGCCCTGTCTGCCCTCGGCGCTGACCCTGTCCATATTCGGCGTGTGGGCGGTCTCGAGAATTGTCTTACCCTCGAGCTCTTCGAGAGGCTCGTCCGCCGCACCGTCCGGGATTATTATCGCGTATTTCGTCATCAATCCTTGTCTTCCGGAATATCGACAATTCTTATGCAGACCGGCTTGCCGCTGAATACGTCCGGTTTTTCCAGGTCGTTCAACGCCGCCGTCATATTCCTCTGCTGCGTAATATGCGTCGTGATTACTACCGGGACGGTGTTGTCCGGCCCCCTCCCCTCATGCTGGAGCGCCCCGGATATACTTATCTGGTTGTCGCCCAATATCTTGCCATAGCTCGCCACCACTCCGGGCTGATCCTTCGCCATCACCTTGATATAGAACCTGCTCTCAATCTCATCTATCTTCTCGATCAGCGGTTCGACCTCACTCCTCGGCTTTAGATTCAGCTGCCGAAAAGTGGTGGCTGAATTTCCGAGCGCAACATCGACAATATCGGCCACAACGGCGCTGGCGGTCGGCATCATCCCGGCCCCTCGCCCATAAAACATCACCTGGCCAACCGCGCTGCCGAATATACTCACAGCGTTAAACGGCCCTCCCACGCGGGCAAGCGCGCTGTCTCTGGCAATAAACGAGGGATGCACCCGCAGTGAGACCCTGTTGTGCTCGTGCCTCTGCCCGATTGCCAGGAGCTTCAGGCAGTAACCCATCTCCCCGCCGTAGCGAATATCGTGTTTCGAAATTGAGTCGATCCCCTCGACAAATATGTCATCAAGGGCAATTTCGTATCCGAAGGCGATAGAGGCAAGTATAGCCAGCTTGTGCGCGCTGTCAAGACCGCTGACATCGAGCGTGGGATCCGTCTCGGCGTAACCCTTCTGCTGTGCCGCGGCCAACGCTGCTGCGAAATCCTCGTGCTCGGCCGTCATATTCGAGAGGATGTAGTTGCACGTCCCGTTTACGATGCCGTACATTGCCGTAATATTGTTTGCCGTCAATCCGGCTCGAATCGCCGAGACAATCGGTATCCCGCCCGCACAGCTCGCCTCGAACGCTATGCAGCGGTCGTTCTTACGGGCCGCCCGGTAGAGCTCGTTGCCGTGCTCGGCTAACAGCGCCTTATTGGCCGTAACCACGTTCTTGCCCGCCTCGAGCATCTTGAGCTGAACTTGCCTGGCTGCGTCCGTCCCGCCCACCATCTCGACGCCGATTTCGATAGTCTCATCGGCCAGCAGCCTGTCCAAATCATCGGTAAGGATACCTTCCGGCAGCTTAACCGAACGCGCCGATTCCGTGTCGATATCGACAACGCAGCCAAGCTCCAACCGAATACCCGTCTTGGCGGCTATTCGGTCTCCGTCTTCTAATATCAGCTTCGCCACGCCCGTACCGACCGTGCCAAAACCCACAAGCCCGACTTTTACAATTCTCTCAGCCATAGCAAATTCTCACGTTCCGTACCATCTATCTCATCGTACAAAGCCCGTAATTTACCAGCTACAAATTAGATAGTCAATGGCCAAAAACCAATAATGTTGTGAGACCTCGCCAAATCAATCATCAAATCTCAATTACTATTGACAATATCCATTCGGCGAATTATGCTTTCATCCGGCTTGAAAAGCCGTATAATCTGCTGTCAGTGACTAATGGTCGGATTTTCTCAAATATGAGTTCTGTAATTTTGCAGAAGCCTTTTTTCTCAAACAGGTAAGGAAACGAATAATGAGACGCGTAATACTAATGATTGTTGTCGCAGGCATCGCCGTGACGGCGGCCTGCAAGCAGGAGGAAACAAAAATGGATGCGGGGACTTTTGCCGACGACCTGACGTTTCTCAAGAAACATACCGACGTGATCCTTCTATCGGACTCCTCCGGCAATAGCCAACTGGCCGTCGTGCCGAAGATGCAGGGACGCATTATGACCAGCAGTGCCGGCGGAATGACGGGCCTGAGCTTCGGCTGGATCAACCGCGAGCTGATAGCCTCCGGCGAGATTGCCGAGCACATCAACGTATTCGGCGGCGAGGACCGATTCTGGATCGGGCCCGAAGGCGGACAGTTCTCCATATTCTTCAAAAAGGGCGCCGAATTCGTCCTCAAAGACTGGTTCACCCCCGCACCTATCGACACGGAGCCTTTCGATCTCGTTTCAAAATCGAGCAATAGCGCCGTCTTCAAAAAGGATATGCAGCTCCAGAACTACTCCGAAACGACTTTCAACCTGCGAGTGGACCGCGAAATCAAGGTCCTCGAGCAGGGCGAGGCCGTCGAGAAATTGGGAGTCGCCCCCGCAAAAACGGTCAAAATCGTCGCCTTTGAGTCCAACAATAAAGTCACCAATACGGGCGAAAAGGCGTGGGATAAGGAGACCGGGCTGCTCTCTATCTGGATCCTCGGGATGTTCAATCCCTCGCTTGCAACCACGGTCGTCGTGCCGTTTAACCCCGGCCCACCGGAGGCCTTTGGCCCCATCGTCAACGATGCCTATTTCGGAAAGGTCCCCGCGGAGCGTCTGGTTGTTAAGGAAAACGTTATGTTCTTCAGTGGCGACGGGCAGTACCGCAGCAAGATCGGGCTCAGCCCTCAGAGAGCCAAGCCTGTCTGCGGCAGTTACGATGCCGCCAACAAGGTCCTCACCATCATCCAGTACAAGAAACCTGTCGGCGTGGTTGACTACATAAACTCAATGTGGGAGCTTCAAAAGGAACCTTACAAGGGCGACGTCGTGAATTCTTACAACGACGGTCCATCCGAGCCCGGCGCCAAGCCGCTCGGGCCGTTCTACGAGCTCGAAACATCATCCCCGGCCGCTGCACTAAAGCCAGGCGACGCCATCTCCCATACCCATCGCACTTTCCACCTGCGTGGCGCCGAGGCCGACCTTGACCCGATAGCAAAGGCAACCCTGGGAGTTTCCATCGCCGAGATAAAGGCGGCACTGCCAAAATAGCCGGGTCTGTCATTTGTTGATTTGTAACGCTTTGGAGTCCGCTGAAGGCTTTCTGCTGATGTAAGCAGATGGCCGCACAAGGAAAGTAGATGAGCCGGAAACGCCTTTATTCAGTTGCGCTTCTCGGCCTTAGCATTCTGCTGCCCGGATGCAAGGCCAAGAAGGCGACCTTTGTCACGATAGGCACCGGAGGCGCAACCGGCATCTATTATCCGACAGGCGTCGCTATAAGTCGAATGATCAATAGAAACTTCGACAAATACGCCATCAAGGCAACCGTCGAATCGACAAGCGGCTCGGTGTTTAATCTCAATGCGGTAATGAACGGCGACATAGTCTTCGGCGTCGTCCAGTCCGACAGGCAGTTCCAGGCATACAACGGCCTGGCCGAGTGGGCCGAATCCGGAAAACAGACCGATTTGCGGTCCGTCTTCTCAATTCACCCCGAATCCATCACCCTGGTCGCCTCGGATAAAAGCGGCATCAAGGGTATCGAGGATATGAAAGGCAAAAGGGTAAATCTCGGAAACCCGGGCTCCGGGCAGTTGCAGAACTCAAGGGACATTCTAACCGCAGCAGGACTCACCGAGCAGGACGTCTCGGCCGAGTACGTCAAAGCAATAGAAGCCCCCAGCCTCTTGCAGGATGAAAGGCTCGACGCCTTCTTCTACACGGTAGGCCACCCCAACAGCAACATAAAGGAGGCAACCTCCGGCAGAATCAAGGTGCGTATCGTACCGGTCACCGGCAGGGGGGTCGATAAGCTCCTCGACAAGTACTCCTACTACGCAAAATCCGTCATACCGCATTCTTTTTACCGCTACTCGATTAACACCGAGGACATCGAATGCATCGGCGTAAAGGCGACCTTTGTTACTTCAAGCAAAGTATCCGAAGACGTCGTTTACGCCCTGACAAAGGAGGTATTTGAGAACTTCGAAGACTTTAAATCTCTCCACGAAGCCTACAAGGTGCTGACAAAAGAAGATATGCTCAAGGGCCTTTCCGCCCCGATCCACAAAGGCGCCTTGAACTACTACAGAGAGGCAGGCCTCGACAAATACATTGACCCTAAGCTCATAATCGAATAAATGTCTCCAGAAACCGCTAAGAATGTTCATCAACAGGGTGGCAGCATCAAGCAAGGCTTGGGGATGGTTGCATCCCACACAGGCATAGTCGCCGTGGTTGCAATGGCATGGGCCCTGTTCCAACTGGCGCTGCCGCGTTTCGTAATTCTGGACAGCGCCACAATAAGGGCCGTCCACCTGGCCTTCGCAATAGGCCTTGTATTCCTGACGATACCCGTCGCCAAACGCAAACGCTCGGCCTTGCCCACCGCCGCCGGCCGCATCCACATTGCAGACTACATCCTCGCCGCTGTCGCCTGCGCATCCGTATTCTATTTCGTCCTGGACTGGACAGGAATACAAATGCGCGCCGCCAATCCGCTCGGCCGCGACATTGTTATCAGTATAATACTAATCATCCTTTTGTTGGAGGCCTCGAGGCGAGCGATCGGGCCGGCCCTCCCAATTATCGCCCTGGTTTTCACGCTCTACGCCTTTCTTGGCCCGTATATGCCGCTGCCCATAGCCTTTCGAGGCGTATCGCTGCGAAGGTATCTCAGCCAGATCACCCTCTCGGCCGAAGGAATCTACGGCATCCCTCTTCGCGTCTCTGCCAGCACGGTCTTTCTGTTCGTACTATTCGGTTCGATGTTGGACAAGGCCGGGGCCGGGCGGTTCTTCAACGACCTGGCAATCTCTCTGCTCGGGCGATTCAAGGGCGGCGCCGGAAAGGCCGCCGTCGTATCGAGCGGCCTGACCGGCCTCGTCTCAGGTTCCAGCATCGCCAACGTCGTTACAACCGGAACATTCACCATCCCCCTGATGAAAAAGGTCGGGTATCCGGCAAAGATAGCGGCGGCAACCGAGGTCGCCGCGAGCACCAACGGCCAGCTTATGCCCCCCATTATGGGCGCAGCGGCATTCATCATCGCAGAATATCTCGGTATGGACTATCGCGACGTCATCAAGGCCGCGGCCATTCCTGCTTTCGTCTCCTATTTCGCCCTGTTCTATATTACCCACCTTGAAGCCTCAAAGCTCGGAATGAAAGCGCTGCCCAAGGCCGACATCCCCCGATTCCTGACAGTGCTCAAAGGCGGATTCCACTACCTGGTTCCACTATTCGTCCTGATTTACGAATTGATAGTCGCACGCCACTCCCCCAACCTCGCGGCCTTCAATGCCATAGTTGTCCTCGTCGTCGTTGAGGTGGCGCGCTGCATCATTCAAGCAATAAGAAGGGCTTGCTCCATTCACAAGGCCGTGGCCGCAGCCCTCACCACCATCACCCGCGGCCTGATAGCAGGCTCGAAGAACATGCTGTCGGTCGCGCTGGCAACTGCGACCGCCGGCATTATCGTCGGCGTGGTCTTTATGGGTATCAGCAGTATGCTCGTCGATGTCGTCGCCGGGCTGTCTTTGGGCTCCATCTTCCCGCTGCTCTTAATAACGGCCGTGGCCAGCCTGATACTGGGAATGGGCCTACCCACAACCGCAACCTATATCGTTATGGCAATGATCACAGTCCCCATAATCGCAGAGATAAGCACCGCAAGCGGGTTGGTTATTCCCGCAGTAGCCGCTCACCTGTTCTGCTTCTATTTCGGAATCCTCGCCGACGACACCCCGCCCGTGGGTCTGGCCGCCTACACCGCCGCCGCAATCGCCAAATCCGACCCCATACAAACCGGAATCCAGGGCTTCATCTACGACCTGCGCACCGCCGTGATCCCCTTTATGTTCATCTTCAACGCCGAGCTGGTCCTTCTGACGATCACACGTGAGGGCGAAATCCTGCAGATCAACAGTTGGCCGCAGGCACTGCTCATCTTTGCAATGGCGATACTCGGCGCCTTTGCCTTCACCAACGCCGTCCAGGGATGGTTCATCACGAAGAACAAATGGTACGAGATCCCTCTCTTCCTCCTCGCGGCACTGATACTATTCTACCCCGCCGTCGTCACCCGAATCTTCAACCTCGACCAGTCCCTGCGCTACTACATGTACCTCCTCGGCCTGGCAATCTACGCCTCGGCATACCTCGTCCAGCGATTAAGACTCAAGCCTTAACCGAATCAAAGCCGGCTTTTTTTCAAGTAAGCGTTCAGGGGGTATAAACTGAGTTTCTTCTGTCATTGCGAGGCCTTTAGGCCGAAGCAATCTCAGATTTTCGCAACAGAGAGATTGCCACGCTCGGCTCTGCCTCGCTCGCAATGACATAGAATGGCCAAAATTCGGCATATTAACCCGTGAACGGTTACCAAAAATTGTATCGCCTTACTACGTAATCAGTTAGACATACGCTCGTTCCCGAGCTGACCGCACGCCCTCAAGCTCACTCAAGCACAGTCTAACAACGGACAAACACCGGGATTTACGGTAAGCTTTTGTAAAACAGAAGACGCTGCGTTCTCGGCGGTGAGAAATGCAGACTAATGTCCCATGCCAGCCGTCTGCCGATGATGGTTCGTGAGATGCCATCACACAAAATCCAGCTCGAAGCTGTAAACCCGGTCCTCCATGTGGCTGCGAATCTTACAGCCGCTCTTGGCCAGCACCGCCAGCATTGCCTTATTGTCCCTGAGCACCTCAGCGGTAAACCCGGCAATACCGTTGCGCTTGGCGATGGTGATAAGATACTTGAGCAGAAACGTCCCAATGCCCTGATTTTGCCACTGGTCCCGCACAATAAAGGCGACTTCCGCCAGGTTGGTGCGAGGATTGAGATAGTACCTCCCAATGGCGATAATGTCTTCCCCGTGCGCCTCCGGTATGGTCCCGACAATCGCCATATCACTGCGATAGTCGATATAGACGAAGTCCTGGACCTGCTTTTGTGGTATGCGCGTGATATTCGACATAAACCGATAGTATATGGTCTCCTTGGTGAGCGAGTGGAAGAGCCCCCGCATCCGTTTTTCATCGGTCGGGTGCATCGGTCGAAAGTATATCTGCGTCGCGTCTTCGGTGACGAAGGAAGTCTTCAATTCCAGCGGCCCCACGAAGATTTTGCCTTCAACCGACGCCAAATCAGAGCTGACATATTCATTCTCGATGGCCGCCTTGAGCAATTCGGCGCGAAAGTTCGGGCCAGCGATACTGATTAGCGCCAGCGCCCGCTCCTGCAAACTCTTGCCGTGCAGGTATGCCACGCCGAACTCCGTCGCAACGTAGTGCACTTCGCTGCAGGTCGCAGCCACTTCGGCGCCGCGGCTAAGCTGGGGCACTATTCGCGAGACAGTGCCGTTGTTCCTGGTCGCCTCCAATGCGACTATCGATTTGCCGCCCGACGACCGGGACGCCCCGTGCGTAAAGTCCATGTGGCTGCCCATCCCCATAAAACCGGCCTGCGGCGAGTGCGCACAAACCTGTCCGGTCAGGTCCAGCTCCAGAGCGACACTGATCGCAACCATATTGTCCTGCCGGCTTATGAGATAAGGGTCGCTGACGTACTCGGCCGGCCGGAATGCAAAGGCCGAATTATGGTCGATGTAATCATAGAGCCTCTGCGTACCCATGCACATACTGGCCACTATCTTGCCGCGGTCGATGTTCTTGCGAATACCTGTTATCACCCCGGACTCAACAAGGTCGATAACGGCGTCGGAAAGCACCTCCGTGTGAATTCCAAGGTCATGCTTGTCTTTGAGAAACTCAAGCACCGCCATTGGAATGCGCCTTATGCCCACCTCAACCGTCGAGCCGTTCGGGATCAGCGCAGCTATGTACTCGGCGATTTGATGCGAGCCATCCGTGGGCTCGGGCAGCTTCACTTCCAGAATAGGCAACTCGGCCGGAACCAAAACGTCGATATCGTCGGCCGAGAGCATGCTGTCTCCCATTGTCCAGGGCATCCGCGGATTTATCTGTGCGACGACCAGACCCGCGTTCTCCGCGGCGCTCTTGGTAATATCAACTGAGACGCCCAAAGAGCACATCCCATATTCGTTGGGTTCGGTTACCTGTATCAGTGCAACGTCCAGAGGGAGCTGCCCCGAGTGGAACAGCCGTGGTATGTCCGACAGAAATATCGGCGTATACTCACCCAGCCGCGCCTGCATGTCGTCCACGTTCTCTGCGATGAAAAAGCTGTTTATATGAAACTGCTTCGCAAGCTCCCTGTGCCGGTAAAGCTGCCCACCTAACGTCAGCAGATGTACAATCTCTATATCGTCCAGCTCGGCTGCTCGTGCCAGCAGCGCTTCGACCAATACCTGAGGCTGGCCGCACCCCGTACCGATAAACACTCGCTGCCCCGGTCGTATCCGCGCAACCGCCTCGCCGGCCGAGAGAACCATACTCTGATAGCGCGTCGGCCAATCTCCCGGGCCCCCTTGGTCAAACTCACGATCCGATTCGATCATTTACTTGTCACTGCCTTGCGAAAGCGTTATCCCGGCGTCAACCACCATCGGCTCGGTTCCAACACTTCCGACTATAAACGGATTGATGTTCAATTCTTTGATTTGTGGAAAATCGGTTGCCAACTGGCTTATTCGCTGCAGGGCCCCCGTAATTGCGGTCAAATCTATATCGGCTTGCCCACGCGCCGCTTTTAGCAAGGCGTACGACCTGGTCTCGGACAGCATCTGCATCGCTTCGTCGGCTGTGATCGGAGCCAGATAGCAAGAGACATCCTTGAGCACATCCACAAAAATCCCGCCAAGCCCGAACATAAGGAGCGGACCGAATTGCCGGTCGCACGTCATACCCAGAACAACTTCCAGCCCGTGGACGCACATCTTCTCCACGTAAACGCCGCGCACTCGCGCCTCCGGCGCACGCCGCGTCACTCGCAGTGTCAGCAGATCAAACGTATCGCGAACCGCTTCCGGACTCGATATATTCAGCTTGATACCGCCCACGTCCGACTTGTGTAGAATGTCCGGCGAAACAACCTTCATCGCGACCGGAAATCCGATCCTGCCGGCAACCTCCACTGCCTCTTCGGTGCTGTTCGCCACCTGACCGGCCGGAACATTGAAGTCATAAGCCCGCAGAATCTCTTTGGCTTCGACCTCGCCCATCTGCACGTGATTTGTTTTCAAATGGCGCGCTATGATACGCTCGACTCGCCGCCGGTTGACTGGAAACCGCGCGACAACGCGCGCCGGACGCTTGCGCCAGAGCTGGTATTCGTACATTGCGCGCAGCGCCGCCACCGCCCGCTCCGGGGAAGGATAATCCGGCAGACAGCAATCGGCCAGCTCCTTGCGCTGCGGCATCGCATCGGCACTGCCTAAGAACACCGCAAGTATGGGCTTGCCCCCGACGCTGGACGCGCCGATAGCCCGCGCCGTTTCTGCCGGCTTTGTCATCGCGTGCGGTGTCAAAATAACAATAATCGCATCGACCGCTTGGTCTGCTCGTGCGGTTTGGACGGCCGCGGCGTACCGCTTCGGGTCCGCATCGCCTAAGACGTCGATCGGATTGCCGACAATTGCTGCAGGAGGCAGATCCTCTTTGAGCGCGCTGGCACTGCTGCTGTTGAGAGTCGCCACTGTCAGGCCCGCCTGGTCCACTGCATCAGCGGCCATAACGCCCGGGCCTCCCGCGTTGGTGATTATCGCCACACGGTTGCCTTTCGGGAGCGGCTGCATAGACAAGGCCACAGAATAGTCAAAAAGCGCATCGAAGCTCTCTGCGCGAATCACACCCGAACGCCTGAACGCCGCAGCGTAGGCGATATCGTGCCCGGCCAGATGCCCTGTATGTGCCGATGCCGCCCTCATCCCCGCCTTTGTTATTCCGGCCCGCAAAAGCACCAGCGGCTTGGCAGACGCCGCCGCCCGGGCCGCCCTGATGAACTTTTCGCCGGAAGTAATGCTCTCCAGATACCCCACGATTACCCTTGTCTGCTCATCCTCCGCAAACGCCCGCAGAAAATCAGTCTCATTCAAATCCGCCTTATTGCCTATGCTCACAACTTTCGCCAGTCCCAGACCCCTCGCAGTTGCCCAATCCACCATCGCCGTACACACTGCTCCCGATTGTGACAAGACCGATATGTCACCGCGTTTCGGCATCTGTTTTGAGAATGAGGCGTTCATCCGGTGGTCCGTGTTAATCAAGCCCAAGCAATTAGGCCCCAACAGACGAACCCCGGCCTTCGCACAAAGCCCCGTAATTTCCGTTTGCAGTCGATCTCCTTCCTGCCCGACTTCTCTGAAGCCTGCCGTAACAACTGCTATCGCCTTGGCCCCCGCCTTTATTGAGCTTTTGACGGCCTGCGGAACCAACGGAGACGGCACTGCGACCACGCTCAGGTCGATGACGGCTTTGTACGCATCCAGATCGTGCATGCACTTGAGGCCAAGCACCTCGTCAGCAGAAGGATTAACCGGTATGATCTGTCCCTCATAACCACCTTCGGTCAGGTTGATCATTATCTCATGACCAACCTTTCCTGGCGTCCGCGACGCCCCGACCACCGCGATTGACTTCGGATATAATAGAAATTCGAGCATCGCCTGCCCATCCAATCAAAGCTTCTGCCGATTCGTCCCCGATTGTACAAACACAACTGCCCCATTGCAAGCAATCTCGATCCCCAATCAGGGCTACCGCATCTAAATTCCCAATAGTTTCTGTAGATATTTTTCATCCCAG
>CAYWOD010000088.1:0-13732 GCA_964459805.1 uncultured Pirellulales bacterium | reverse complement strand
CATAATACCCTCGCTGCCGCTTAAAAGTGTCTTGATTTCAGGGGAGCACTACGGGATGGTTGGGTGGGTTCTTAATTGATTATTGAAATGGCTGGTTGCTTACGGGGCGAAGGGGCGATATACTCGATGAAGGAATTAGAATGGAGAATAAGAAGGCCCGATGGAGAAAAAACCGCTGGCAAACGTTTTTTCGCTCCAGCGGGCCCTATAGCCCGGGACGACGCAATTAGCCATCCCATCATTCGTTAGTGTGGGGGCACGATGGTAATTTCGTCTGAACCCTCGTATATCACTGTCTCGCCATCCTTTACCTGCAGGATTGCCGTGCCGTCTTGGAACGTGCCGGGGTCAAGGTTTTGAGTTTCAATCTTGACCTTCAGATCGACCAGTCCGTCACCGTTTACATCTTCTTCGCTGGCCAGGTACTTGTTGCGCTTTCCGCGGACCCTTACGCCAGCACCGGCAAGGAAGATGCTATCAGGATCCAGTGCTGTTGCGTCGAAGTCTGCTGTAGAGAGGATCGCCACCGGAACTACTCCGTTAGACCCGAGGTTAATAACGTTGTTATCGCTGCCTGGCTTGATGTCAATTTGTATCTGTTGCACCTCGATCGTCAGAATCATCTCGTCGGAGTCAATTTCCTGTCCGTCTGACACTTCAAGGGTGAGAATGTGAGTTCCCTTGGTGAGATACTCTGGCGGGACAGTTCCCAGATTTAACGGAGCGTCTCCGTTTTCTCCAACGGACGCCGACTCCCCCCATTCAACAGTCCCTTTGAGCCATCGGTACTGAAGCAAATCCTCCGTATCGTAATCTGTCGCGGTACCCTCGATAATCATCGAGGCCATATTCTTAGTTAGGACTGCAGTGTCCGGGCCGGCGTCTGCTACAGGCGGCGTGTTCTCAATTGTCAGATCCATCTCATCGAAGACAGTGACCTTGCCATCAGTTACTTCCAGAGTGAGCGTGTGAATTCCAATGCCCAGATATTGTGCTTCGATGGTTGCCAGGTCTAACGTCGCCTCGCCGTCGCCAACGGGCTGCCACAGTGTAAATTCAACAGTTCCCTCAAGCCAGCGATATGTAAGGGAATCCTCCGTATCGGGATCTGTCGCCGTACCCTCGATTATCGTGGAGGCTATGTCCTTGGTGGAGACTACAATATCCGGCCCGGCGGCAGCTACGGGCGGGGTGTTCTCCGGCGGTGGGGCACCCGGAGCTGCGAGTGTTACGGTTGCTCCTTCGGCGAGAGCAAATATAAGGTAGATTGGGGCATCGTTTTCATAGTAGCCGGTTACAGTTGTGAGGTTCGCCGAAGGCGTATTTTCACTCTCAACAAGCTCTGTTCCATAGACCGTTACGCTAGCGCTAGCCGCAACATCGGTAACACCCTCATACAGAACTTCACCGGCATAGAAGTTTACTATGCTGCCCGCCTGAGCAGTTATCCCCCACACTGCGGCGGCGGGGGGATTCATGTTAAGAGTGCCACCGTTCTGCACAGTCACAAAATCTTCAAGTAGGGAATCGATAGGTACCGGTTCTCCGGGGCCAACAATGAGACCGAAAGCACATGTTACGACACATAGCAAAAGCGCCAGAACACCCCATAAGATGCTCACAGGCCCTGCTCGTAGACAACTGCTTTTCGTTTCCATAGCGGTACTCCTTAAAAAAAGAACAATCCTTAGTGTAGCATTATACTGTACACATATTATCGGACAGACGCCACTGTTTCAAGCACTTTTTTTCTTGAAAAAAGGGTTTTTCCAAAAAAGATAATTGCCCGGCAAAGTAGCCTTTTGTAATTGCCGATAAGTCAAGTATTCGAGGACTTCCATTCTTGTAGGATATAGAGAAATGAGAACAAGGGCGTTTACACTCGTCGAAGTGATATTGGTTGTATCAATCCTGGGTATCCTTGCCGCACTGGTTCTGCCGACATTTCAGGGTCATGTTGCAGAGGCCCGGGCGTCGGCGGCAAAGGACACTCTAAGGACAATGCGAAGCCAGATCGAACTGTACAAGATGCAGCACAACGGCATCCCGCCCGGATATGTTAGTGGTTCCCAGGCTGCCGTGGGAACGTTGCAGACTCAGTTTGTCGGTACCACAGCCTTGACCGGGCAAGCTTCTGTATCAACAGTGCCTGCCGGTCCTTATGAGTATGGGCCTTATGTTAAGAAGTTGCCGCAAAATCCATACAACAATCTGAACACCATCGCCTATGTTGCGGAGGCTACCAACTTCGCAGCAGCAACCGACGGCTCCACAGGATGGTTATACAAGAAAGAAACAGCCGAGTTCAAGATCAACCAGTCCGGCACCGACAGTAAAGGCGTTGCCTTTGTCGATTATTGACAAACTAGACAAACTGGGGACAGCGGGGCTGTTGAAAAGCTCCTCAATTCGTTGTAATTCTTCCCGAAGCCAGGACAGAGCAAGGACTTTGTCAACTTGCTTGAGAATATGATCTTGCGGAATCAGAGATGACAACTGCCCGGCAACAAACAAATCTTCCTGCCAACGGTTCTGCCTACCGATCATGATGAAGCCTCCATGCTTTTGTAATAGTGACGTGGCATCCAGCAGTTATTTGATGTATAATATCTTATCGGGAATCAAGGGTTTTTTCAACAGGCGTACTGTCCGTAGTTTAGCATACCCAGAACTCGCCGGACACTTATAGCTGTTGGTGTTCTACCGATGCCAGTTGGGCGCAAAGCTACTGATGGCTTCGGCAAACTGGGGTCTCGATGAGATAGACAAACGTTGTCATCTCGCGGGATAAAGGGACAATGGGGCGAGGGCCGGGGCGTTTTTTTTGGTTCATCCGGGAAATGGATAGGTGAGATTGGCGTATCGTATGACCGAGAAAAATCGTTCGGGGCCCCAGAGGCACAAATTTCCCCCCTGTGCCCCAAATTTGAGCCTCTGCCCAAACGATTTTTCTCTCCAGCCAAGTCCGAGGGCGTGGTTTGTCAGGCCACCTACGCATTAACCGGATGAGGGGGTTTTTTTATGGTTTTGATTGTGGGGGGAATGATTGGGTATGTGGTGACGTGCGGGGTGGGCGTGTAGGTTATTTGTGAATTGGGAGAGGATTTTTTTGTGGGGTGGGGAACCCACGGCAATGCCGTGGGCTAAATGATTTGGATGGCCCGACGTTCGTCGGGGCGGTTTGTTTTGACAGACGGGCGGAGGCCGGGTGGAAGGCGGGGGTGAGCGAGGGGGAATTAATATCGAATCCTTCGGCCGTGCTCAGGACAGGTATTGAACAAGGAATTTGGAATATCGAAGTTTTTGGAAATCTTTTGCGGGAACCCCGGCCTGGAGGGGAACCCCCAGCAGTGCTGGGGGCTAAACGCGTGAGGTCTTTGACCTCATAAGGGAATTGACGGTGTCGGAAACAGTTGGATACATGGTGATATGAACGCAGGTGACCCCGGTGAAACAAACCCGCTGCGGGAGAAGAACCCCCATCACTGCCTTATAGGCAGGTAAGATCATGGGGCTGGGGGCTAAATATTTTTTGAGATTGCGTTGGCTTGCTCCGGCACTTGACATTGTCACCAAAAAGCATTATAATAAACGTTTCGGATACTTGTCATTGGAACGAGGTAACGTATGCAGTTGAAATTGCAATTTCTCGGCGCTGCGCAGAACGTAACGGGCTCTCGGCACCTGTTAGAGGCCAACGGCATTAAGGTCCTGGTGGATTGCGGGCTTTACCAGGAGCGGGATTTCAAGGCAAGAAACTGGGAGCCCTTTGTCGTGCCGCCCGATAGCATAGATGCCGTGCTGCTGACGCATGCTCATCTGGACCACTGCGGCCTGCTGCCGAAGCTCGTCCGCGAGGGGTTCAAAGGCAGGATATACTGTACCGCGGCCACCTCTGAGATCGCGCAAATCATATTATTGGATTCGGCCAAGATCCAGGAAGAGGACGCCGAGTACAAACGCAAAAGGCACAAACGGGAAGGCCGAAAAGGACGCTACCCCTACGTCCCGCTCTATACTACGGCCGACGCCGAGGCGTGCTTTCCGCACTTTTCGCGGGTCAAGTACAGGAAATCGGTTGACCTTGGCAATGATGTCGAGGCGACTTTCTATGACGCCGGCCACGTGCTTGGCTCTTCGATTATAAGGGTGAAGGTACGGCAGGGCGGGCAGGAAAGGATTATCTTGTTTTCAGGTGACATCGGCCGCCCGGACAGGCCTATCGTATGTGACCCGACCGTATTTGAGACCGCTGACTATGTCTTCATTGAGTCCACCTACGGCGACAGGGTCCATCAGGGAGCTGAAGATACCAAGAAGGAAATTGGCGAAGTGATAAACACAACCAAAAAAGCAGGAGGCAAAATCATTGTTCCAAGCTTTGCGCTCGAGCGGTCGCAGGAGGTGTTGTATTACATAAATGAATTGCTACTCGCGGGCGCCATACCGCAGCTCACGGTGTTCCTGGATAGCCCGATGGCCGCACGCATCACAAAGGTCTTCAAGGGCCACCCCGAGCTGTTCGACGAGGAGATGACCGAGTTTATAGACAACCGCAAATCGCCATTCAACTTTCCCGGACTGAAAATTGTTCAGAGCACCAAAGAGTCGAAGGCCATCAACCAGATAAGAGGGACGATAATGGTCATTGCGGGCTCGGGTATGTGCACGGGCGGCAGAGTAAAGCACCACCTCGTCAACAATATCACCGGGCGTGAAAATACTATAATGTTTGTCGGATACCAGGCCATGGGCACGCTGGGCAGAAGAATCGTCAACGGCGAAAAGGAAGTCCGAATACTTGGCCAGGAGTACCCGGTCAAGGCAAGGATTGCCCGGATTGGCGGCTTCTCGGCCCACGCCGACAGAGAAGAGCTGCTGCGGTGGCTCCGCGGATTGAAAAAGCCGCCCAGAAAGCTCTTTGTCGTCCACGGCGAGGCCAACAGCGCACAGCAATTTGGCGATTATGTCAGAAAAGAGACCGGCTGGAAAGTCGCCGTCCCCGCATACCGAGACGAGGCCATCCTTGACTGACCCTGCCACTCAACAAATCCACGCAACAGAGGCCCGACCGTAAGGGAGGGCTAATCGACCTGTGGTTTCATAGTACACTGGTATTGAACACACTTGATTCCTGTGATTGGTCTGGGTCGTTGTTTTCATAGTTCTTCGGCCGGGCCCTTTGTCGCCGTCAGTACACATCCGGCTCGCTCGGTGGGCTCTCCTTGGCCTCCTTCTTCTTCCTCCTTCGGGCTGCAAACCAACTCAGCACTATGCCAAGCTCGAACAGGAAGAACAGCGGTATCGCCAACGTTATTTGGGAAATAACGTCCGGCGGAGTCGCCATCGCGGCGACCACGAATATCCCGAGGAGGACGTATTTCCTTGACCTCCGCAGTGCCCGGATCGAAACCAGACCCGTCCTGGTTAAAATGAGAATGGCTATGGGCGTTTGAAAAGCAATCCCGAAAATCAGCATAAGTGTGGTCACGAAGGATATGTAGTTCTGGAACGTAAAGTGTGAGTTGACTCCGAGAAATCTCGTATTGAATCCAATCAGGAACCTCAGCGCAAGCGGCGCAACCACAAGAAGAAAGAATAACGCCCCCAAGACAAATAGCGCCACCGAGAAAGGCACCGCCGTATGAACATACTTTTTTTCATTATGATATAGCCCCGCCGCAACGAACATCCACAACTGATAGAACACCCAAGGCGATGAGACTATCAGCCCTGAGATCAGCGATATCTTCATATAACTAACGAACCCGTCGGCCGGGGCAAGTGTCTGGAGACGCGGTCCGGCTGCGGGGGGTTTGGCCTTGGCCTTCGTGGTTTTCACATTAGGATCATCTGCCCATGCCTCTACCGTCTCGGAGTACACTTTTTGCACGAATCTCACCACATTGGGGTCCATAGCAGGTGCATTTGAGTCGGATGCTAATGCCTCTATGAGGTTCGCACACAGAGCCGTTACCAGATCGGTTGGACCGGCCGCAGTCACCCCGTCATTAGGATCAGTTGTCCGTGGTTTCACTATGTTGAGATAGGGGCGTTCTATGAAATGGATTATTTTTTTGCCTAACAAGAGGCAGGCCACCGCGCCTATTACCAATCCGAATATCGCCAGGAGCAAGCGCGCGCGCAGCTCCTCTAAATGGTCGCCGAGACTCATAGTGGAATCGAAGGGATCCTGGATCTTCTTTTTGCTGGTGCCCATTTCGAGTTAGAAAAGGCTCGTATCCGGGGATAGCGAACCTCAGCGGACTATTTCATCGTCTCCGACTCGTCCAGACCCGCTGCCTGCTTGGCATCTTCCACGACCTCGTTCTTGATCTCCTTCACGTCACTGGCCAAATCATCGGTGTTTTCTTTGGCTTCGTTGATGCCTTTCTTGAACTCGGTGAGGCTCTTGCCCACGCTACGGGCGATCTCGGGAAGGCGTCTGCCGAATATCAGCAGCGCCACCACGAGAATGACTATCCACTCCCATCCGCCGGGAATACCACCCCAGGCCAGGACATATTGCGTGCATTCAATCATTGCAGTCTCCTTTGTTCAGCGTCGAGATTGCTCGGCAGGACCATCAAAACGCCACCTGCCGATCCCTCAGCAACCCGACACTCACAACGGGATATATTATGGATACCCTGTCATTTTCAACTCTTTTTTTCGTGAACGCTCCACCGGACAGCGGCAGGACCATGAAAACGCCACCCGCCGATACCCGGCAGCTCGACACCCAAAACGGGACATAATACGAATGACCCGTCATTTCAACCAACCGCCATATTATAACCGGTTTCTGTCCGCTCTGTCAACAAACAACAACTTTCTTTAGATTTATTGTAACCGTTCACGGGGTGATATGTTGAATTTTGGCCGTTTTTCGTCATTGCGAGGAGCGAAGCGACGAAGCAATCTCGATTTTCGAGCGTTTGAGATTGCCACGGCCTTTGAAAAAGGCCTCGCAATGACACAGAAACTCAGTTTATACGCCCTGAACGGTTACGATTTATTTACGCATCGGCGTCGGCCTTTGTGCACTTCACTCACCGCCGCTCTCAATACGGACAACCACTATATCCCTGTCTCGTTTGTCTTGGACATCAGCACTCTCCTTGATTTGTCAATTTAGAGATATTGACAGAAACGCCGATGAGACTATAATTTACGTTAGCCCTAACGTCAAGTAAGTTACTCTTGTGGGAGTCGGCTATGCCTTCGGTTGCAGGCCGCAACAGACGTCTCGAATCCGTCGTTAGCATCCTTTTATTGGCGGTTCTGCTTCTCATTGTCGTTGGCGTTCTCATCAAGCAGGCGGATTCTGATATGACTCGCTTCGGCCTCGACGCCAATTCGGCCCTGTACTCTGAGAAGACCCAAACCGGTTTGCAGGAGCCACCCGACTTGGCCGCGCTGCTGCCCACGGGCTTCAAAGAGTTCTCGCCGCCCGAGACATACGAAGCCGGAAATCTCTACGAAAAAATAAACGGCAAGGCCCCGCTATACCTCGATGCCGGGTTCCTCAAGCTGTTCACCCAGCGCTTCGCAAGCCAGGCCGACGAAAGTCTGTGGATGGAGATATACCTCTTTGATATGGGCGCGCTGAGAAATGCCTTCTCCGTCTATAGTGTACAAAAGCGGGCCGATGTTGATACGCTCCCGGATATGCAGTTCGCATACAAAACCACCAACGCCCTCTTTCTCGTCCACGGCAGATATTATATCGAGCTGCTCGGCTCAGCCGAATCACCCAACCTGCTGAAGGCGATGACGGACGTCGCCGACAACGTCACCAGCCGGCTAAGGGTCACTAAAACAGCTCAGATACCCGAATTGAATCTGTTCCCGCAGGGCGGTCTCATTCCGGGCAGCATCAAGCTCTCCTTGAAAGATACCTTCGGCTTCGAGGACCTGACCGATACTTTCAGTTGTCATTACGAGCTGAACGGCCGGTCCATCACCGCATTCATTAGCAGACGCTCCGATTCAGAGAATGCCCGGATAATCGCAAAGAGCTACAACGATTTTCTGATCGAAAACGGCGGCACAAACAAGACCACCGCCAACGAAATCCTCGAGAATATCGGGGCCAGAGTCCTTGATTTCTACGATACCACTGAAATCATTTTTACAGTGGGGCCGTTCGTCGGCGGCATTCACGAAGCAGAAGACCAAAAGGCCGCGGAAGAGCAGGCTGTAAAACTCATAAACAGACTCACCGAACTGGCGAATACCACACAAAATGACTGAGCACAAGAATACAGAGTTGCCCAGGAGACAATTCCTCGGCAGAGTTACCAAAGCCGGAATCTCAATCGCCGCCGCCGGCATAATCGCTGCGAAACTCTATGACGCACAAGGCCCGAAGGGCGGCGTTAAAGCCGAGGAACTCGTCACCTTGCCGGATTTCTCTGTCCCTCAAGAAGACGGCAGGACAATCAGCATTGTCACGGGCGCCGAGAGAACCCAAACCGTCGGCAAGGCGATAGAGCTGCTCGGCGGAATAGGCAGGTTCGTCCAAAAAGGTGAAACGGTCGCCATAAAGCCCAACATCGCTTTTGCCTCCCCGTCTAAGTTCGGCGCGACCGCCAATCCTGAAATCGTCGCTGAATTGGTCAGATTGTGCTACGGAACCGGCGCGAAGCGCGTCGTCGTCACGGACAACCCGATCAACGACCCCGCCAGTTGTTTTACTTTGAGCGGCATCGGCAAAGCCGCAAGTCAGGCCGGCGCCAAAGTAATACTCCCCAGAGACCACCTTTTCAGACACACAACCCTCGCCGACGGCAGGCTTATCAGGAATTGGCCCATCTATTTTGAGCCGTTTGAGAAAGTCGATAGACTAATCGGCGTCGGCCCGGTCAAGGACCACCACAGAAGCGGCGCCTCAATGACTATGAAGAACTGGTACGGGCTCTTGGGCGGACGCCGAAACGTCTTTCACCAGGACATAAACACGATAATCGCCGAACTTGCAATGATGGTCAAGCCGACCCTCGTGATACTCGACGGGACCGAGGTTATGATGACGAACGGCCCCACCGGCGGCTCGCTCTCGGACCTCAAGCGCAAAAATACCCTGATCGCAAGCACCGACATGGTAGCCGCCGATTCCTTCGGCGCCGGCCTTCTGGACCTAAAGGTATCGGATTTGGCTTACCTTGCCAAAGCGGCAAAGGCCGACGCCGGAACCACCGATTACGAATTGCTCAAGCCAAAGCGGGCCTCGCTAAGCTGAAAGTCTTAATTATGAAGATTGTTACGACAAGACGAATAAGTCAGGCCTTCTTCTTCGCACTCTTTGTCTGGTTCTGCATCGTCAGCACCGTCGGCGAGAGAATCTGGCAGCTTCGCGGCTGGCCGGTTGACCTGTTCCTGTGGCTCGACCCATTGGCGGCAATCGGCACGGTCTTGACCACCCACAGCCTCTACCGACCCCTTCTATGGGCGGTGGCCGTCATCGTATTGACGATAGTCTTCGGCCGATTCTTCTGCGGCTGGCTCTGCCCGTTCGGCACCATCCATCACTTCGTCGGCTACCTCGCAAATCGCAAGAAGACCGCCGCCCAAAGAATCCGGCTCAACAAATACCGAAAGGCCCAGTGCATAAAATACGTCGTTCTCATCGTCCTGCTCTTTATGGCGGCCTTTCCATCGCTCGCCGCCACTTTGCAGACCGGCCTGCTCGACCCCATCTCCCTTGTATCGCGCTCTTTCAACTTGCTGCTGCTGCCCATCCTCGACAGGTCGGTCAACTTCATCTCAGTCAGCGCCCGCTTTTATGAAGGCGCCTGGCTCATAATGAGCGTATTTCTCACAGCCGTTCTGTTAAATCTCGTCATCCCCCGTTTCTACTGCCGGTTCGTATGCCCCCTCGGCGCTCTCTTGGGCATCATCTCAAGATTTGCAATCTGGCGGATCGGGCAAAAAGAAGGAGACTGCACCGATTGCAAATTGTGCGAGAAGTCCTGCGAAGGCGCCTGCGAGCCTGGCGGCAAAATAAGAATAAGCGAATGCGTTCTCTGCTTTAACTGCCTCGACGACTGCAAGCACGAGCTGATTAGCTACCAAAACCGTCCCTCAGCGGCCGGGGATATAACAAATCCCGATGTCTCTCGCAGAGGCTTTGTGCTCTCACTGACCTCCGGCGTGCTGGCAGTGCCTGCAATCCGATTAAGCAACAAGATCGGCGCCAACTGGCACCACCGCGTCATCCGCCCGCCCGGCTCACTGCCCGAAGCCGAATTCCTGAAAAGGTGTATCAAGTGCGGCCAGTGTATGCGAGTCTGCCCCACGAATGTCATCCAGCCCGGCGGCTTTGAGGGAGGTGTGGAGAACCTCTGGACGCCCGTCCTGAACAACCGCATCGGCTCGAGCGGATGCCAGTTGAACTGCACCGCCTGCGGACAAATCTGCCCCACCTCCGCTATCAGGCCGATTACGCTTGCCGAGAAACTTGGTCAAGACCAGTTCGCTCAGGCCGGGCCGATCAGGATAGGCACGGCATTCTTCGACCGCAACAGGTGCCTGCCCTGGGCGATGGACAAACCCTGCATAGTCTGCGAGGAAAACTGCCCCGTGAGCCCCAAGGCCATTTACACCGAGGAGATATTCACCACAATAAGAGACGGTCGTCTAACTGTAAAAGAAGCCGCCCCTGATGCAATACAAGTCGATCAGAAACTCATCCCCGCAAAATTCGCCACCGGCGATTACTACTGTGCCCTCGACGCCGATGCCCGCATCAAGATCGCCGCAAACACGGCCAATTCGATCGAATTCTCCCCCGACCAAAAGTTACAAAAGATTCCTCCGGCGGGCGGCAAAATTGAGATTCAGGTCCGCCTGCAAAGACCTTATGTTGATATTGAAAAATGTATTGGCTGCGGAGTCTGCGAGCACGAGTGCCCCGTCAGCGGAAAAAAGGCCGTAAGGGTCTCCGCCGAGGGCGAAACAAGATCCGCCGACAGAAGACTACTGCTCGAACCAGGCTAAAAACAGGGCATGCAGCGGGAATCCGGAATCCTTTAGTAAATTGGACAACATTTTGTTACAATTTCGATGATATCTCAGGCATCTGCTCTGATTTCTAACGCCTGAACGTTGCTCATTTTTGGAGCTTACTGTGATGAAAGACAAGCAAAACCGAATCAATCGACGAAATTTCCTCAGAACCGTGGGTGTCGCCGGCCTGGCCCCCGTAGCGGCATCTATTGCCGCCGGCTCCGGCACTCCTGAAAAAGACAAAACACCCCCAATACCCCTGCGAAAGCTCGGCAGATCCAAAGTCAAAGTCTCATCCCTCTGCCTTGGTGGAAACTACAACTTCATCGAAAGGCAGATAATCCTGAGAAAGGCCCTCGAATCAGGCGTCACCTATTGGGACAGCGCCCACAACTACGCCGGCGGAAACAGCGAGCTTGGCATAGGCAAATTCCTCACCAAGAATCCTGATGCCCGGAAGAAGCTCTTCATCGCCACCAAGGCCTCATACGCCAGAAACGTAAAGGATGTGGAAGAACGTCTCCAGCTCTCGCTAAAGCGTCTGAACACGAACTACATCGATCTATACTTCGGCGTCCACTTTATGTCCGAGCCGGAGCAATTGACCGATGAGCTGAGAAAATGGGCCATCGAGGCCAAGAAGCGAAAGCTAATTCAGCTCTTTGCTTTCAGCACCCACAAGAATATGGCCCGGCTCCTCGCCCACGCTGCAAAGCTCGACTGGATCGACGCGATTATGACCGTTTACAACTTCCGCCTCAGGCAGGAGCCCAAGATGCAGGCGGCCGTCGAGGCGTGCCACAAGGCCGGTATTGCCCTTATCGCAATGAAGTGCCAGGCCGCCGGACCCTCTGCAAAATGGGCCAAGCAGGATGTAGAGATCGAAACCGAAACCGACAAGAAGCTCGTCGGCTATTTTGAAAAGAAAGGCTTCACACAAGGCCAGGCAAAGATAAAGGTCGTCCTGCAGGACGAAAGATTCTCCTCCGTTTGCGTTGGAATGGACAACATGTCCGTCTTGAACACCAACATTGCCGCCGTCAAGGACAAAACCAAGTTATCCCGCGCCGATATGCAGGTCTTTGGTGAATACGCCCGCGCGACGTGCAGCGGCTACTGTGCCGGCTGCGCCGATATTTGCGACGCGGCCCTGCCCGAAGCCCCCTATGTTAGTGACATAATGCGCTATCTGATGTACTACAAGAGCTACGGCCAACACGATGAGGCCCGAAGGCTCTTTGCAAAAATCCCTGCCGAGGTCAGGGGCAAGCTGTCCGGCTTGGATTACACCCTCGCGGAGGCGCGCTGTCCGCAGCACCTGCCGATACGCGACCTCATTTCCGAAGCCGTTGACAAGCTGGCCTGACGGGCAATGTTAAACAGCAAATTCTTTTTTGGAGTCTGATCCGATGAATCAAGAAGCTAACCCAATCGATAGAAGAAATTTCCTGAAGACAGTGGGTGCCGCCGGGCTCGGCTCGGTCCTTGCCGGCTGCCGCCCAAAAAAGAAGCAGCAGGAGCCTAATGCTGTCGAATCTGACGTTCCCAAAACGCCCGCGCAAGACCAGGTCGCACAGATGCCGAAACGAATACTCGGCAAAACCGGCGCCGAAATTCCCGCCCTGGCTTTCGGGACATTCCAGGTCGATGTGGACAACCAGATTCTCCTGCGGCGGACCCTCCAATTGGGCGTGAACTTCTGGGATACCGCCTACAACTACGGCGGCGGCAACAGCGAGCTTGGTATAGGCAAGTTCCTGGCGAAGAATCCTAATGCCCGAAAGGATATTTTCCTTGTTACCAAGGCCTCCGGCGCCAGGACACCCGAGGAAATCGAAAAGCGCCTCCAGACCTCTCTCAAGAGGATGGGTACCGACCACATCGATTTGTATTATGGCCTTCACCAATGCTCCAACCCTGCGTGGATGACAGACGAGGTGAAACAATGGGCCGAAGCCGCCAAAAAGCGAAAGCTCATAAAGTATTTCGGCATTACCTTTCATCAGAACATGCCCAGAGTCCTCGCTGCCGCCTCAAAATGTCCCTGGATTGACGCCGTTATGTTTCCCTACAACTTCCGATTGATGCAGGACGGCGAACTCCAGGCCGCCGTCGATTCCTGCCATAAGGTGCAAATTGCCCTTATCGCTATGAAGGTCCTGGGAATGGGCCAGAAGATCGAGACCGAAGCCGACAAGAAGCTCGTCAAGCAATTCATGGATCGCGGCTTCGACTCCGAACAGGCAAAGATCAAGCTCGTCCTCGAGGATGAAAGGTTCGCCTCGGCCTGTGTCGGAATGAAAAACGTCAAGGTCCTCAATGCCAACGTCGCGGCCGTTCTTGACAAGAGCGAGCTGACCGCAGCCGACAAAGTGGCCCTGGCCGAATACGCCCGCTCAACCTGCACAGGCTATTGTGCCGGCTGTTCGTATATCTGTGATTCCACGCTGCCGGATGCGTCTTATGTCAGCGACATTATGCGATACCTGATGTACTACAACAGCTACGGTGAGCGCAACAGAGCCAGAGAGCTTTTCGCTCAGATCCCACCCGGCGTAAGAAATAGGCTGGCGACTGCAGATTACGGTGTCGTTGAGGGTCGCTGCCCCCAGCATTTGCCCGTACATGAGCTTATGGCCGAGGCCTTCGCAAAACTGGCCTGACCGCCATTGCGAGGAGCGAAGCAAGCCTGCCCTGAGCGCAGCCGAAGGGAAGCAATCTC
>CAYWOD010000087.1:0-13735 GCA_964459805.1 uncultured Pirellulales bacterium | reverse complement strand
GTTCTTAGAATCCACGGCGCTTTCTCTTGAAATTTCGGCGAAAATCGGTTATAATATGTATAGAGTTCGCTTTTGGAAGGTAACGTAGAAGATGGCAGTCCGACATGACAAAATTCTCTTGCGACCGGCAGTATGTATCATACTGTTATCGATTCTCGCTAATGGCTCGTCCGGGATGAGCCTCACGGGCAAGCTCCCTCGGCCGGCCCCGGATTTCTCGCTGACGAATCTCAACGGCCGGATCGTACGCCTCAGCACCCTGCGAGGCCGAAACACTCTACTATTATTTGGCGCTACACGGTGCCCACATTGCCGGACGGCCTTTGGGATTCTGGAAGATCTTTCTGAGACCCTTGATGATGAATTAGCCATATTGTTCATTGCCGTGAATCAAAATGCCGAGGACGTTGTTGGCTTCTTTGGCGATGACATTCCGCCATACGACATACTTCCCGACCAAGCCGGCCAAGTCAGCAGTCATTACGGTATTAAGCGAATCCCTACGTGTGTCTTTATAGACGAAAAGGGCCTGATTCAGTACATCGGCCGATTCAGCGAGATGATAGTCTGGCGCTTGCTGTCGGGCGAACGGGTCATTTATCCCGACAGGCCGTATAACGGTTTGCAGGCCCTCGACCGGCTCGCGCACAGGCCTGGCCCCACTTCGCCCGGGCCAAAACGCTTTATTGTCGAGCTCGACGAACAGCCCGGATTTTGGCGGAAGCTCTCCAGGCCGGCCCTTAAATCGCAGCGGGCACAGTTTCGTCGGGCGGCACAGCGCATCGGAGGGCGAATTATCCACGGCTACGGCAAGCTCAAGAACAAGATTGTCGTTGAGATATCTCCCGACAGAACAAATAAGCTCAGGGAGCTGCCGCGATTCAAGAACTTCAAAGAAGACCGCCGCGTGCACGCCCTTCTGGAGGATTCGGCTTATCAGATCAAGGCCGATTACGCCTGGGACAACGCGATTACCGGTCAGGGTGTCAGGGTCTGCGTTGTCGATACCGGCATTGATTATACGCATCCCGACTTGCAGAACAAGGTCATCGCTCAATACGATTTCATCACGGACACCGAAGACGCTATGGATGATCAAGGCCACGGCACTCATTGTGCCGGCATAATCGCTTCGGATGGAACGCAGTACCGCGGCGTCAGCTACGACGTTTCTCTGATGGCGGCAAAAGTGCTCGACTCCAGCGGCAGCGGTTATTCGTCCGACGTGATTCTCGGCATCAACTGGTGTGTCGAACAAGGTGCCGATGTCATCAGCCTGAGCCTCGGGGAGGGCCTTTACAGCGGGACCTGCGACTACGACGAGATGGCCCAGGCGGTGAACGAGGCGGTTGATGCCGGCGTGGTTGTCGCCTGCGCCGCGGGCAATGACGGCGATTCCACTAAAATGGTATCGCCGGCCTGTGCATCGAAAGCAATCGCGGTCGGCGCTGTTGACAAGCTCGACAACATCGCCTCATACTCCGACGGCGGGGATGAGCTCGACCTTGTCGCACCCGGGGGGGATCAGTTCGGAGGAAGCAGCTTTCCTGAGATAGTCTCGACGTACAGCACCGAAGTAGCCAACAATCCTCTGTATTGCATGTATCTGATCACGGACGAATGCTGGGACAACTGGTTTGTCGTTGATGGAACGCGGTATATCCGGGCGGTGGGAACGTCGATGGCTACTCCTCACGCTGCCGCAGCGGCCGCACTGCTGCTGGAAGAAAACCCGAGCTTGACACCCGCCCAGGTCAAAACCGTTCTCGAAGAGAATGCCGACGATCTGGGAGCGCCCGGCTGGGACAATGTCTATGGGTGGGGCAGAATCAACATGGAAAAAGCTCTCGACAACATCCCGCCGGAAACAGGTGAGCTGGTGGTCGAAATAGCCGAGCCGAACGCCGCAGATACTTATATAGTTAATGAGCAGTTCAGCCTGACCGCCGAGATCGACTGCTTCGGCGGCGACGGCTGCGGCGACGTACTGGTCCATGCCCAGTTCTGCGACGGACGCGACTGCAACGAATTCATCGATATCAACTCCGTCACCGCTATGTCCACGCTGGATAACAATCCGAACGAAGTCGGCATTCTGAGCGGATACAGCGTTGATACGGATGTACCCGTTATATTCGATGCACAGACCGTGCTCTACATTTCGGAAGAGACCTACGCAAAATCCGTCAATCCGGATAGCTCACTGGTCGGCTCGACGTTGCCGGGCGAATACAATACGGGCGATCTCGAGCTCCAGGACGGTGTCGGCACCGCCGGTGAAGACGTTGAGGTGCACTATGAATTCGAGATTCCCGCAGGCAAAGTCAAGACACTCAAGGTCAGAATGGAAAACTACCTGGTAATGCACTTTGATTATCCACCGTTTGCGGGCTGGCACGTCTATACGTCCAACGCCGGCCAGGAGAATCTGCATCTTGTCGGCGACTGCATTCCCGCCGAAGGCGGCGGCGGCGAGACCCCACCGCCGGACTGCTGGTTCATTTCAGACGACCCCAATGTACTTGGCGACCTGGCCCCCGGCGGAACCAACTACATCAAGCTCGTCTCTCACGACGTCGGCGACAACGACTGGCTTTTCTTCAACGACATTGAGGTCATCGTTGAATACGAAGCTGACCCGGACAACGACGAGGTTTACAAATACTACGTCAAGTTCGACCTCAACGACATCGACCTCTCGAACGAGCTGACCGCGGCCCGCATCACACTCAACGTAACACAAAACGCGGAAAACTCTATTGCCGAGCTGTATCTCGTTGACAATACACTCCTGGCGGGCGACTCGGCCCAGGCCCTGCACGAAGCCAAAGACCCCTGCTATTCCGGTCTTATCAACCCGATAAAGAGCTTTACCTGCGAGAACACCGGGACCGTCAGCTTGAATGTCAAGGCCGCTGTCGAGCAAGCCCTGTTCGCCGGACAAGAGACGATCGCCTTTCAAATCAGCGAACGCAACAACAGCCGACTGTTCGCCATTGACGCCAACAACGGCGAGAGTCCGCCCTTACTCACAATCTCGCAAAAAGTCCAGCAAGGCTCGCCCAACCAGCCGCCAGGCGGCGAGCCTGCCAACGACCCGAACAACGGGCCCCGCGCGCTTACCTACGACAGCGTGGTTGTCAAAGACCTAAACGAAGACACCTATGTCAAATATGACAGTCCGGATTCGGCTGTGATTGGCGCGGAGTTCGCCTCGCAGTACAACACCGGCGACCTTGAGCCGCAAGACGGTGTCGGCACCACCGGTGAAGACATCGAGGTGCACTACGAATTTGCAATTCCACCGGGCGTGGTCAAGACGCTGAAGGTCAGAATGGAAAACTACCTTGTGGTGCACTTTGACTATCCGCCCTTTGCGGGCTGGTATGTCTATACATCCAACGCCGACGGAGACAATGTGCATCTTGTAGGCGACTGCATTCCCGCCGAAGGCGGCGGTGGGGAGGCCCAGTCACCGGACTGTTGGTTTGTCTCCAGCGACCCCAACGTGCTCGGCGACCTGGTTCCCGGCGAAATCAACTACATCAAGCTCGTTTCGCACGACGTCGGCGACAACGACTGGATTTTCTTCAACGATATCGAGGCGATCGTCGAGTATGAAATCGACCCCAATAACGACAACGTGAGCAGGTACTACGTCAAGTTTGACATTTCCGACTTGCCGGCCGATGCTGAGGTGGACTCGGCCACTCTCAGTCTGTTCGTTAGCGAGCCCGCCGCGGATGCCGCTGCAGAAATCAGCATTGTCAGCAGCACGTATGACCCGTGCACGAGCCCTTACACTATTTACGAGGCCCAGGATGCCGACTATTCGAGCTTGACCAATCCCATAAAGAGCGTTGCGTGCGAGAGCACCGGGCTCAAGCAGATCAACGTCAGAGTCGCACTTGAAGACGCCGTGGAGAGCGGCGTCGAAGAAATAGCATTTCTTATTACCGAGCAAAATGAGGATGCCCTGTTCACTATCGACGCGAACGCCGGTGCAAATCCACCGCGTCTGGATGTCTATCTCAAATCCGACGTCAGCAGCGGCTTGGCCAAGTGGAGTATCCTGCCGAACGATTACGGCAATTTCACCCTGCGCGTTCTGGCGGGCAACAACGTCGGCGTGGTCGGGCTTTCCGACTCCATAGTCGTCAACATTCACGACCCAAATCTGCCGGTGATTCACGGCGTTGACTGTATGATCGATTCGGCGTGGCAGGACTGCTCAAACGTCCAGTACGGCGATAACCTGCACAAGATAAGGGTTGATGCCGGCGATCCGCAGGAAACGCCTGACGTCCGGCTGACGCTTAGAAACATCCCCGACGACCATAACTTCGCCGATGAGCAGTTGACATACAGCGAGGGGTATTTCACACACGATACCGACCTTGAGATATCAGACTCAGGCCAGTGGCAAATTGACGTCGTATGCAGCGACTCCGACGGCAATATCGACACAAAGACTATCACCTGGAACATCCCCTGGGGCAGCCTGAGAAGCCGGCTGATCAGCCCGACCACCGACATAACCGTACCCAAGAGCGCCACCTTCCTCGTCCAAGCCGCCCTCGAATGCCGCGACGCCGAGTGCCCGCAGGCAAAGGCCAGCCTCCTCCTAAACAAACCCGTCGAATTAGTTTACGATGACACTACTGGCGAAACCTATGGTGAAATCGGCGGTACAGAGAGCTACGTTGCTGTGCAAATAACACCGGACGACTATCCGGCACAGTTGAAAACCGCCCGCTTCTATGTCTGGGACACCACAACCTACGCATTCAGACTCCACGTCTGGGACGACGACGGCCCCGCAGGTATACCTGGAACAGAACTGATTACTCCATTCATCGTCGATCCAGTTGTACCTTCTGTGCCCAATCCGGAGGTGGCCTGGTTCGATGTTGACCTGTCGCAGCACAATATCATTATCAACAGCGGCGATTTCTATATAGGCTGGCAACAGCTCGAAGGAACCAAGAACAACCAGGTCGGTTTCGATACCAGCGGGACCCGCCACAGACGCACCTGGGGCTACCTGGGACTATTGGGCGGCTGGTTCAATCTTGACGACTACGGCTGGCTCTTGCCTGAGCTTTACGGGAATATTATGATACGTGCCACCGTGGGCGAGCCGGGGAGTTACCAGGGAACGCTGCCCGCAACCGTCGGCCCGGCGCCGTTTTATACACTCGGGGACCATCCCCATGCCTGTGCCGATATGGATGCCGGAGAGCAATGCGAGGTGAGTTTCCAGGTCCACGCTGTCGGTGCGGCCGCAGAGAAGGCCAAATTCTACGCCGTTGCGGCCAACAACTACAGTCTCGACACCGCCGGCTCGGTACAGGTGACTATCACCAGTCCGCAGACCCCCTGCGACAGCGCTAATCTCGACGCCGTTGGACCCGTCAACTTCGGCGACTTAGCCGTTCTGGCAGCCCAATGGCTCCAAACAACGCCGCCCCTCTCAGCCGACATCTACATCGACCAATCCATCGATGCCAAAGACCTCGCACGTCTAGGCAACCACTGGCAGGCAAGCTGCGAATGATTCGACCCGGTCCCCGGATTGATAAACGCCGATTGACACGGTAATGTGCCGGAAGTATGATTGTGCCGGTATTGACTTGCACAGATAACTAATGAGAATTGTAATCGACTTTCTATATTTGCTGGCCGCCGTAGCCATAAGTCCCATAGCCCTGTACCGTCTCGTCAGGCACAATCGCTACCGGAGGGGCTGGGCACAGCGGTTGGGCAAGATCACACGCAAGAGCCCCGCAAAAAAGTGCATCTGGCTGCACGCCGTCAGCGTCGGCGAGGTCAACGCAGCAAGGACCATAATCAAAGAGCTCCAAAGCAGGTTCAGCGATTTTGAAATTGTAATAAGCACAACCACCGACACCGGCTTTGCCAGGGCAAGCACGCTGTTTGGCGAGAATCTCCAGGTATTCTACTTCCCCTTCGATTTCTCCTGGATAATGCAGCGTGCCTTTCGCAATATCGGCCCGGCCCTATGCCTGCTGATGGAGTTAGAGGTCTGGCCCAATTTCGTCCGGATCGCACAGCAGTCGAATATCCCCGTCGTCGTGGTCAACGGGCGGACAAGCGACAAGAGCTTCACCCGTTATAGGAGGGTCCGCCCGCTCATCAAAAAGATGTTTGGCAGGGTCACGCTTGTCCTCGCGCAGACGAATGAATACGCGCGGCGGTTCAGAGAGTTAGGCTGCAATGATGAAGATGTAATCGTCTCCGGCTCTTTGAAATACGACACGGCCCAGACAGACGACAAGGTCGAGGGAGCCGACGCCCTTGCCGACCAGCTCGCAGTCGCGTGTCATTGCGAACCCGAACGAAGCCAGGGCGCGGCAATCTCAAAGCCAGCCGGCGAGATTGCTTCGGTCGCTTCGCTCCCTCGCAATGACATTATTGAGGACCAAAGACTGTGGGTGGCCGGCGGGACCGGAAACGACGAAGAAGGATTACTGCTCGAGGTCTATCAGCAGTTGAAGCATGATGAGCAGTTCGCCAACCTGCGTCTGGTCATCGTGCCGCGCAAACCCGAGAGATTCGACGAAGTGGCACAATTGATACAGGCAAAAGGCCTCGATTTGGTCCGCTACAGCCAGATAAAGGAATTAGCCACAGAGAGTACAGAGAGCACAGAGAAACCTCCGGATTCCGGCCCACATCCAAAATCAATCATCAATTATCAATCATCAATTGATACGGTGATCCTTGGCGATACGATGGGCGACCTGAGAAAGTTCTACTCGCTGGCAACGATAATCTTCGTCGGCCGGTCCCTCGTCCCTATGGGCGGCTCGGATATGATCGAGGCCGCCGCTCTCGGCAAATGCACCATCTTCGGCCCCCACGCCTTTAATTTCAGACAGACTCTCGATGCCCTCTTAGCCGACAACGGCGCTATTATGGTAAACGACAAGGAGGAATTGCTTCAAGCGATGAGAAAGTGCCTAACTGACCCGGCCTACGCCACCAAAATCGCCCAAAACGGCCGAAAAGTAATCATCAAAAACCAGGGCGCTACCCAAAAAACCATCGAACAAATTGCGAAACTCCTAAAGAGTACGTGATAGAAGAACAGACTACGGATTCGTTTTCTCGTTGCGAATCAAACACAGACTCGCGAGCCTTCTCCCCCCCACTTGTCACCTAATCAAATCAGGCTCGTAATCATAGTTGTTGTTCTTGCCGTGTCTTCGCACAGCACCGTGCTTATGCAGTAAATCAATTACGCCTCCCTTCCGTTTGCTTCTGTACCTACACGCAACATTCAAGGGGGTATCGCCACCATCAGTCTTAGCGTTTATATTCGCTCCTGAGTAAATTAGCAATTCAACAATCTCCTTAGTTCCACTGCGAGCAGCAAAATGTAAAGGGGTCAGCCCGGTTTTCGATTCAGCGTTTACGTCCGCGCCTTCTCTTACCAAGACCTCAGCTACACTTCTTACAGCATTGCCATCTTGCGGCTCGATAGTCCTAAACATAGCTGAGCAAAGGGGAGTAGAGCCAGCCATATCTCTTGCATTAACATCCGCGCCATTAGCAATTAGCAACTCAACCAATTCCTTTTGACCATTAGCGGATGCCGAATGCAAAGCAGTCTTACCCACAACTTTGGCTTTTACGTTTGCCCCATTGCCTATCAGAAGCTCAGCGATTTCCTTATGGCCATTAGCCGCCGCAGCTTGCAAGGGTGAACCGATGAAGTGAACCTTGAGATTTATTTTGTCGCCCTTGGCAAAGTAGATGTGGGCATAATCTCTGTAGCCTTCGAGCGTCGCTACTTGTAACCTCTGCTGACCATCCCTTACAGCAAGATTAACGTCTGCACCACGAGCAATTAGCACCCTAACTACTTCCTCTTGGCCTGCATACGACGCCATATACAGAGGTGTCCCTCCAAATTTGCTGGTGGCGTTCACTTCTGCTCCCTTTGAAATCAGAAACTCAACGATTGTCGTGTGGCCCTTGTGAGCTGCCAAGTGTAAAGGAACGTTTCCATACTCGTCCTTGGCCTTAACAAGTTCTGGATCATCGCCCAACATGGACTCAATCTGGTCTAAATCCCCTCGCCTTGCTACAACATGAACCTTGGGGCCACTATATACTTGAGGCGCGTATCCCTTAGGCGCAGTGTGTATTATCCGCATCCGCGCTTTAACCACAAACAGACATATCACCGCAAAGACAAGGAATATGACAACGAGAACCCGTGTTCTGACACTCATAATCTGAACTCTCTGTCGGTCCATGATTCTTGTTGCGGAACATGTCTCCTAAGCTATCTGAAAGAACAAGAGCCCATCGAGAGACCAGTAGAGTCCTATTGCAGTCTTGCTGCGACCGCTTTAATGTGCGCCGGGCTGGTTCCACAGCAGCCGCTTGCTACCGCATACTGTGCGCTTCTGACCCCGTTGTCTACTCCAACTTTGAAACAAGAGCTTCAATGTGAGCAACGAATTCTTCTGTAGCTTCCAGCCAGCCACTTACATCCTCAGGTTCAAACGTCGCAAAGTCCGCATAGTCACCTTTGAGACGGTTATTGAACAGCAGGTCAAAATGTTTACTTCGCTGTTTCGGGATAAATCCAGTCTTCACAAACTCACGATGCATCAATGAACGCAGGTATCCGTGTTTGCTCGTAGAGAGATTTCTTGTCAGCAGCAGTGCCGAGACCGCATAGAAGCAGGCGTAGTAGAGACGATTCACATAGGCATTGACATACCCAGCATCGAACATCGTTCTCGCCTCTTCGATGGCCTGTCGCGCCCGCTCCATACGGTACTCAATCAAGACTTTTTCCTCTTCCGTCATAAAACTACTCCCTCGCGATCGACGTTTCTGTGAAAAGGCATAGCGCGGTACAGAAGCGAGTCCCACTGCTGCTTGCTGTACACAATCAGCGTGAGCACCTCGCACGTCTCTAACTCTAACGGGTACACACCGTCAAGTATCTTCTTCTCAAGAGCCATGTTTACCGGCCCATCCACTATTATCAAAATATCATAGTCCGAGTGTTCACCGGCATCGCCGCGCGCGCGGGAGCCGTAGAGGATAACATCTGAATCCTCGACAACCTGCCTGATTGCAGCTTTACATCGCCGAAGGAGACCAACATCTGCAGCATCGGGTTTCCATGAATCAATAGACAGCATTTACAACGGACACTCCAAGACAAATTCGCCGTACTTCGTCACAATCCATGCTAACAAAATCCTAAGATAATTGCCACAGTTTAATCGCGGTTTCGCCGGCTTCGTTGATACTGCAACGCCAATAGTCTCCGGGCATCATTTCAATGCGCTCGCCACCGCTTGTATGTGCGCCGGGCTGGTTCCGCAGCAGCCGCCGATTATGTTTATGCCGGCTGTGTGTATTCTCTTGGCCGCGGCGGCAAAATCCTCGGGTGACACGTTGTAAACCGCCCTGCCGTCAATTAACTCCGGCTTGCCGGCATTCGGCTCGGCAAGAAGCAGGATTTCATCCGACAGCATCTTCGCCGCCGAAATGAACTTCTCGGCCAGTTGCACGTATTCCTCGAGTGTGGCCGTGCCGCAATTGAATCCGACCGCATCGACGCCCAGAGAAACGATCTTGGAGACCCCGACCTCGACATCGACTCCCATCATCGTCCTGAAATCATCGCCCGCCTTGTCGAAGGACATTGACGCAAACACAGGCGAATCGCCGCCAACCGACTTGGCCGCTTCAATCGCGATTGTCATCTCGTCAAGGGCCGTCATCGTCTCGATTATCAAGGCATCGACGCCCGCGGCTACAAGGGCCTCGGCCTGCTCGGCAAAGGCATCTTTGAGCTCTTCCGGCTTCAACGTGCCCAGAGGCTCCAGGAATTCCCCGCTCGGGCCGATATCACCTATGACATACTTCTGTTCGCCCGCTGCCCTGCGTGCAACTTTGGCGCCGGCCTCATTTATCTGCCGGGTCTGCTCGGCCAACCCGTGCCTTGCCAGAGCGAACCTATTGGCCCCGAACGTATTGGTGAGAACCGCATCGCTGCCCGCCTCCAGATACGCACGGTGAACGTCGCCGACAACATCGGGCGAGGCGACATTTAGGTAATCATTGCACGTGCCGACCTCGACTGCGCGTGCAAACAACTGGGTCCCCATAGCCCCATCCAACAGGAACAGGCCTTGCTCAACTCTCTCTCTTAGACTAATCCTTGCCATATACAAGCTCCAGTGCTCTTATCATCTACTGCGGCTTCTCGACCAACCTGCCTTGGATGACTTCATAGACATGCTTGAAACGTCCCGGTTGCGGCTTGAAAAGGAATTCCAACTGCTTCTTCGTAAACTCGTAAGGCTTTACGGACTTCAGAGTAATCCTGACCGAATCGTCTCTGCCGCTCCCGGCCCGCTTAACGACCTTGATACTGGTCGGAGTAGAAAATCCCTCGACAACCTCCTTGTACTTATCCAGCTCGGCAACAACCTCAACTTGGCCGAACTCATTGAAATACTCAATCTTCCTGACCAGATAGTCGCAGTTGTGGATATATATTCTTTTTACCGTTAGCCCCGTGTCCCTGCGCTTCGTAAGCACATCAAACGGGCCCTCGTTCGACAGTGACCAATCGCCCTGTCCGCCCGCATCGCCGCCGGCCGCGGCGATTCCTATCGCCTCAAGCACGACTCTGGGATTGAGTATTAGTTTTTGGACATTATTGTTCCTGGACCACCGCCCCCGCCAATAGCTGCTGATCTTCGGCCTTATGGACAGCCAGAACTCGTCATTGTTTGACCCTAAGACAAGCCCTCTCGGATCAAAAGCCACATCACCGTGCAGGCAGATTTCAACGCGAGGATTCACCCAGAGCCACACGGGAAAGCCCTCTTTATGCGGCTTTCGCTTCTCCTCGGTATAATACTCCAGGCGGCACCTGCCGGTTGCCCGCAGGGGCGTCACGTTTTGCGAGTGTAGTCTCAGTGCGGATAGCGCCTCGGCCGTCGAATCCTTGCCCGGACACACCGGCAACGGCTTTCGCCTCGCGGGCCCGCACCCGGCAAGAATGAACATCACTGTTACAATCGGTATAACGACTTTGGTCGGCATTCAACACTTCCAAATTCGATGCTTCGCTGCAAGTTCTTTGCTCGCCGGTACACATCACGCGATACGCACCGCGAGCTTACAAGTCCGCGTGCAGTATCTGGCCTATCTGCGAGGACAACTGCTCAATTTGCTCTTCGTCAAGGTGTGGATTGACCACATCGGAGCATTGCTTTTCGCCCACTATCCTCAAACTCCAGATTTCCCGCCCATCCTCAATCCTGGTCGCATCGTATTTCAGGCGTCTTTTCCTCATCAGAACAAGCGCCAGCACAAAGCGGAAATTCACTTTTTCCTGCTCTGTCTCCTCGGCCAGCCGGTCGAAAAAGGCCATCAGCATCTCATCATCAACGAATATCTGTTTTTTCTGATCAGGGTGCGGCAATCTCGTTTTCCAGTGGCAAAATACTTCCGGCTTCTCACTCTCCCAGTAGTCGGCGCAGAAATCCCGCCTCGCCAATCCTTCGACGGTCTCCACCAGAGCACCGAAGTACTCCTCGCCCGCTTCTATCGTTTTACCGCTGCCGCAGCATTGGCCAAGCGGCTTATTTATTTCCCAGTCATCCATCTTGTTCTCTGTTCATCTGCTATTGGCTACAGACTCTACCTTAATCAAACTTCAGCCATTCGCTCATATTCTCGGCGGTTTTGGGGCCTATGCCCTTGATGTTCTGCAGATCATTGCAGTCTCGAAAGGCCCGGGCGCTGCCGTCTTTTTCGCTGAAACTGTCCCTGTAGGCGACTATTGCGGCGGCCCTGGCCGGGCCGATACCAGACAGCCTCACTAAGCTTGCTACGGGCGCATCGTTTGGATTTATTCGGCCGTCCAATTGAATCTCGCTCGCTTGTCCGGCCGCCCCAACGTTCAGAACAAAACCGCAGGACAGCAACACACAGATACACACACTGACAACGAACGCAAAGGATTGAATCCTTTGTTGCCCGGATTGCATCCATTGAATTGAATCAACAATCGCCATATCGCTCAGTCTGTCGACGCTCGATCATCCGGTCATGGCTCACCGGATGAAAATAGCATCATGCAATTTCTTCAACGTTAGAAACGATTCCTTTGGTTCGAGCCGGGCCGTCAACACGCCGCTGTCGGCTATCGTGCTGTTCCTTCTGTCGGTAAGATTCGAATATGTCACTGAATCCACAAATGGTTTACTGAGCGCTATCTTGTAGAACTGCTCGATCCATTGTCCCTGCCGCGACTGGTTCCATTTATCGTGCCAAATGCCCGCAACCTCTCCGTTGTGGGAGCCGGAACCGTTCCGGCTCGGCACCGCCACGTTGGTCATATACAGGGACTTCGCTATAGGCGCAAAGTAATCCAGAATTGCCGATATGTGCATCATGTCCCTGACGTGCATACCGGACTGATTCCTGCCGAACCGCATTTGCAGCCCGAACGCATCGAAGTTAATCCCGCTCTGAACGACCATATCCATATAGACCAGAGGTGGAATGCTGTTGGCCACCGTCGCGTAGTATTCGCCCCACGGGTTGCTGATTTCAATTATCTTCAGAGCCTTGTCACTTCCCTGTTTGACGGCCATATTTGCCGCCCGCGTCATTTCCAGGATTTCCTCGAACCTGAATCCGAAATGATTATATACGTTCAAGCCGCTAATGACGCACCACGAACGAACGAAGCTTGAATAGCGAGTGACAACCGCCGAAATGAATTGATGGGCGGTTTCGCGAATCTTCTCGAACCCCGCTCCGCCGTCAAGCAGCCACTTCGGAAGAAACCTCTTGGAAAAACAAAGCAAAGGACCGGCATTGATCGACAATTTCTTTTTGCCGAGCGCGTTGATACAGGCATCGGCCGTTGAGAAATCGTATCTTCCTCTCTTGGGCTCCATCTCAGCCCAGTTTATCGGTATGGTGACAGAGCCGAACAGTGCCAGCAGATTCTCAACATACCCGGGATTACCGATCTGCGCAGGATCTATCCTGCAGCCAAGGCAGCCCCGGCCAAAACCGTGAGTCTCACCCCTGCTCAGAAAAAGCGACTCAGCCTGTCTTATCGCCAGCTTTTCGGAGAGAATTACGGCCTTTTCAAGTGATTCGTCCCCCAGTTTAGATGCCAGCGGAGCATCCGATATGTTCTGAATGGCCTGAACAAATAGGCTCTGTGCCTCTTTGGCGATATCCGCCAGGCCCTTTGTGCTCTCGAAGAACGACCAGTCCTCCCGCTTGTCAACAATCTGCATCAGCTTCGCCCGCGCTACTTCCACATTCAAAATATACGGACGCTCTCTCTCAGGCAGACTTGTTGTCGGCAAAAGCACCTTGCCGAAACCATCAATAGGCCACAACAACGCCAGCCCAGCCGTTTCCAGATTGGGCTTGTCACACTCGATAATGCCGTTATTGAACGCAATTCGCGCCCGGCGAATGCTGATTCCGTCTGTGCCAAATAGATAGGCGCCGCACAACGTGAATTTGTCGATAAGGTTGCCGTTCTTGAAAACCTGGAATTCCACTTTTTTCCTTAGTCTGTCAGTGTTCTATATCCGACCGTCGGCACGAAATTCATAAGCAAATACTACTCACTGTGTGTTAATTATAACAGCACCGTCTTGAAAAGCAACCTAAACTTTACGTTATTGATTTCTTC
>CAYWOD010000086.1:0-13798 GCA_964459805.1 uncultured Pirellulales bacterium | reverse complement strand
AACGAATCACCCCAAGAATCCATGAGAGAACCTACGGCGGAGCCGTTTAGTACAACCACCATTTCATGTTTCAAAAACAGAGTTTGAAGATGCTATCACAAAAGCCTCTGACGCTGGCCTCACAGTTGTTGAGAGGCCGAAAGTATTTCTTAGCAAGACAGTAATTCTAAAAAAGGGCTAACAGTAAAATGCACCTGATCGCTACTGCGCTGCGCTGCAAAGCGGCAGGTGAGCTTGGTTGTTGTGGGTCAATCCGTTTGGCAACTTGGAGCGGGCGATGTTTTGCGAAGACAATTTCCGCGGGCCGGGAGGAAGCCATCCGCCCCTTGGGGAAGGCTGCCAGCCGGTCGAGTGAGCGGATGGGTATGTCTTGAATGGGGAAAACGTCGCCGTTTCGGCGATGGCTAAACGGAGGTGCTGGGGAAACGCGGTCAAGTGATCAGTGCAGTATTCCGATTGTCTTTGTTTCCTCGAACTGGTTGCGATAGTCGGCAGGATGGTACAGTCTGAAGTCTATTGCGCGGATGTATTCTTCCGGGCCGCAGTGCCGAACGTTCTCTATCAGCGATGATATTTGCCTCTGCGAGCGGAAGGCCCCGATCGCGTTGAGCTTATTCTCCAAATACGATGTCGGCGTGCGCATACGCAGGGTAGGCGGGGCGGCAAAATCGCAATAGACCGCGAACGTATGGACGTAGGGCACGCTCTCTAAGGGCTCACCAAGCTCCGGCCAGATATTGCCGGCCGCATGGAACAGGCTGATAAGAAACTCCTCGTGGATAATGCGGTGGTCCGGGTGCAGATCGTTCGCCGTTGGCAAAAAGCACTGAGTAGGCCTTATCTGTCGCAAGTGATGGGTAAAGGCGTTCTGCAGCCCTGTAAAACCGGCAATTGTCAAAGGCCCGCCCGGCTCGGCAGGCGTTCGCCCGCGAAACTCGTTGATCCGGCAATCCGCAAATCCGAGCCATACTATATTCTGCCTAGGCACGCCCAGGCTCTGATAGCACCGGTAACTTTCATTTCGCCTGATATCGGCAATGGTCTCTTTCTCTTCAAGGCTGCAATAGCCCATGCTTCCGTCGGTAACAATCAGTATGTGCACGGGAACGTTCTCGCGCTTTGCCACCTGAATCAGCAGGCCCGCCCCCAAAACCGCATCGTCATCGTGCGGGCTTATCATCAGAAAGCGTTCCTCATCACCCTGCCAGTGCCGCGATACACTGGCGAGCTGCGAACCTATCCTTCGCTCATTGCCGACCAAACGTACAAATTCAAATTCTTCTTGCATTTGCCAAAGCTCACAATTAGTGTTAATAAACCTGATTCAAGAATACTGAAGCACGGCATCACGAAAGGATGCCGTTTGCTGCAAAATAAGGAACCAGCAAGGATGGACATTATAAGCAGTTTCAAGGAGAGGGCAAGAGGGAAGGACTTATCGATTGTTTTTCCGGAGGGCAGGGACGAGCGAATAATCCGGGCGGCGCGGAGGCTCAAAGACGAAGACATTGCTCGCCCGATTGTGCTCGGCAGGCCCGAGCAGATTGAAGCGGCAAGGCAAAAGGCCGGCACCGGCCTTGACGGTATCCAGACCATTAACCCCAAAGAAAGCGAGAAGCTTGATTCCTACGCGGAAAAGTACAGGTCCCAGAGACCGGGTATCCCGCTGCCGGTGGCAAGGCGCATTGTGGTAAAACCTCTGTTCTATGCGGGTATGATGGTTTCTTGCGGAGATGCCGATACCGCCGTCGGGGGCGTTGCCAGCGCAACTGCGACACTAATCCAGGCCGGTGTCTTGACTGTGGGCCTAATCCCCGGAATCGAGACTTCATCGAGCTACTTCCTCATGGTTATCCCGAATTTTCAAGGCGAAAGAGACAAACCCTTCATTTATGCCGATTGTGCGGTCAATATTGATCCCACCGCTGAGCAGCTCGCCGATATAGCACTTGCTTCGGCGGTAAGCGCCCGGCGGCTTCTCGGCCGGGAACCGCGAGTCGCACTGCTGTCGTTTTCGACAAAAGGGAGTGCTTCCGGCGAAAGTGTGGGCAAAATCAGGAGAGCGCTGGAGATAGCGCGGGCCCGCGAGCCGGACCTCGCCATTGACGGAGAATTCCAGGCTGATTCGGCTATCGTTCCCCGTGTCGCTGCAAAAAAGGTCAAGGACGAAAGCCCCGTCGCAGGAAGAGCCAACGTAATTATCTTCCCCGACCTTAATTCCGGAAACATTGCGTACAAACTGACACAGTATATGGCCGGCGCCAGAGCTATCGGCCCATTTCTGCAGGGATTTGCAAAGCCAATTACAGATCTTTCCAGAGGAGCAACTGTAGATGACATAGTCTCAGCAACGGTTTTGACCTTGGCGCAATTGGGATAACCGGGTATCATACTGAATTGACAGCAACCGCAACACTACGCAAAGGAACATTGCAAGAATGAAAGTACTTGTAATCAACGCAGGCAGCTCCTCAGTTAAGTACTACTTATATCAGATGCCCGAGGCTGAGGTTCTGGCCAAAGGACTCGTTGAGAAGGTCGCGGAAGAGGGCTCAGGGCTATCGCACTTTTTTCACGGCAAGACCTGCTCCGAGCGAGCAAAGGTCAAGAACATCGGCAAGGCAATGGAGCTTATACTGGAGACCCTTGTCAGAACCGATGTTGGGGCTTTGAAAAGCCTTTCCGGGATTGGTGCGGTCGGTCACAGGGTAGTGCATGGGGCCGAGGAGTTTACGGGTTCTGTAATCATCGATGAAAGCGTGATTGCGTCTATCGAGAAGTTTGCCGAGCTTGCTCCTCTCCACAATCCGCCCAATCTTGCGGGAATCAAGGCCGTCCAGACCAGGCTGCCCGAGGTGAAACAAGTTGCCTGCTTCGATACGGCATTTCACGCCACCATTCCGGAAGTTGCCTATATGTACGCTTTGCCGTATGACCTTTACGAGGAATACGGTATTCGCAGATACGGCTTCCACGGAATCTCGCACAGATACGTTGCTCGCCGTGCCGCCGCCATAATGGGCAAGGGCAAATACGATATCAACGCCATTACCTGCCATCTTGGAAACGGCTGCTCAGTTACCGCAGTCAAAGAAGGCAGATCAGTCGATACCTCTATGGGCTTTACGCCTCTGGAGGGCGTGCCGATGGGAACTCGCTGCGGGGATCTTGACCCGGCGATACTCTTTTACCTGGAAGAGAAAGGCTATGGCGAGAAATTGCTCAAGGTGCTGTGCAACAAGAAGAGCGGCTTGCTTGGGATATCCGGGCTCTCGAATGATGTTAGGAACCTCAAGGAGTTGGCCGATAAGGGCAGCGAGCGTGCGAAGCTGGCTATCGACATATTCTGCTACCGCATCAAGAAGTACATCGGCGCATACACGGCTGTGCTGGATACGGTTGATGCCCTGGTTTTCACGGGTGGAATTGGGGAACATGCGGTTCATTTGCGTCAGCAGATATGCAGCGGCCTGACGCAAATCGGTGCGCAGATCGACAAGGATGCAAACCTCGCGGCAATAGAAAAAGAAGCCCAAATCAGCACCGAAGACAGCCGGGTTAAGGTCTTCGTTATCCCCACGAACGAGCAGGCCGCTATCGCCCACGATACTTACGAGCTTACCAGGAACAAACAGCCGATCACCTCAAAATAGAACAGCCCCTTATCCAAAGACAGTCAGAAATCCCATCCGTTGCGCTGTCGCGCCGGCGCCTCTTGAGTCAGTCCAATCTGCCTTGCTGCCTGGCGTGCCGGGCGAGTGCGGCGGCGCCGATTATACCGGCGTCTTCGCCCAAGGTGGCGAAACATATCTCGACCGGCTCTTTCTTTAGCGTCCAGATTTGCTCGTCGAAGTAGTCCTGGATTCTATTGAGCAGGACATCGCCGGCCGCAATCATCCCGCCGGCGAAGACTATGCGCCTGGGCTCGGTGGTGTGCAGCATATTGATGCACGTGATTGCAAGCGCCTTGGCCGTCCCGTCCGTTATCTCTTTGGCCAGCTTGTCGCCGCTCGCCAGGTGTGCGTAAACATCTTTGCTGGTTATTTTGCCTTTTTCGTCGAGCACGCCTTTGAGGCTGGACTCAGCGCCGGCCTCGATAGCCTCGGCTGCGCGCCTTGCCGTCGAATCGGCCGAGGCATACGCCTCCACACAGCCTCTTTGTCCGCAGTTGCACTTTCTGCCGTCCGGGTATATAATCATGTGTCCTAATTCGGCCGCATTTTCCGCACAGCCGTGGACCAGCTCGCCGTTACTGATAATTCCGCCGCCGATCCCAGTGCCTAACGTGAAAAAGACCATGTCCTTAACACCCTTACCGGCCCCGACCGCGAATTCACCCCAGCAGGCTACGTTGGCGTCGTTATCGAAGACGATGGGTTTGCCGAGCCTGGCGTTCAGCATTTGGCATATCGGTACGTTCTTGAATGTCGGCATGTTGGTTGACTTGATTATGACGCCTTCGCTGTAATTCGCCGGCCCCGGAGTCCCTATGCCCACCGCGACGACGTCGGCCAGCGGCAGACCGGCGTCAGCCAGAAGCTGCTCGACGGTCTCGGCCATCTTGCCAATGACTACATCCGGCCCCATATCCGCCTGGGTGGATACCGACGTCTTGTGAATCAGCTCCAGAACCGAATCAAAGAGCCCAATCTTGATATTCGTGCCGCCCAAATCAATACCGACAAACATTTCGCCCATTTCTCGTACCTCGTGTTCGTGGTTCGTCTCTCGTCGCCAGATGCCCGTACCCCGGCCCCGGAACACGTAACTCAGTCCGAATAGCCGTCCGGGTGCTCATTATGCCATTGCCAGGCACCGGCGACCATTTCTTCGAGTTGAGGCTTTTCGGTTTCCCAGCCCAATTCTCTTCTTGCCTTTGCAGCTTCGGAGGTCAGGACCGGCGGATCGCCTTGGCGACGCTTCGCTTCGACTACCCTGAAATCCTTTCCTGATACCTTCTTGACGGTTTCGATTACTTCCCTGACTGAATAGCCCTTTCCGTTGCCTAAGTTATAGACCAGCTCGCCGCTCGTTGCCAGCTTATCGAGCGCCAGCAGGTGCGCCCTGCACAGATCGTCGATATGGATGTAGTCCCGGATGCACGTTCCGTCCGGCGTATCGTAGTCGGTCCCGAATATCCTTATCTCGCTGCGTTTTCCCATTGCAGCCTGGATGGTCAGCGGGATCAGGTGCGATTCGGGCCGATGGTCCTCACCAAGGCGGGCCCCGTCGCCCGCACCGCAGGTATTGAAGTATCGCAGCGAGGCGTACCGCAGCTTTCCCGCCTGGCTCTGATAGTGGCACATCCTCTCAACCGCCAACTTGGTTTGCCCGTAAGGATTGATAGGCTCCTTCGGACAGTCTTCGGTAATCGGTATCTGCTTGGGAATGCCGTAAACCGCCGCCGTGCTGCTGAAAATGAACTTCTCCACGCCCAGCGCATCCATCGCAGCCAACAGATTCTGCGTATTGCAGAGGTTGTTCCGGTAGTATTTCAAAGGGGCCTTAACCGATTCGCCTACTTCGATAGAAGCGGCAAAGTGCATCACCGCTTCTATTTTATGCTCGGCCAGGGTATTGATGAGCAAGGCATAATCACCCAGATCCCCCTCGACAAGCTCGGCCTGCCGCACTGCTGCTCGGTGACCTGTGCTGAGATTGTCAAAGACCACCGGCCCGTGCCCTTCGGCGGCCAGCAACGCTGTCATATTACTGCCGATGTATCCTGCTCCGCCGCAGACCAGCACTCTCATATTTAGTTTTCTTTCGCAAGTTTGGTGATTTGTTTTTCTATGCGCTCTAAAATCCTGGTTGCCAGCCGGCTATCCTTACCCAGATCGACCCACGCTACGCCTTCTTTCTGCTTGGGGTTGAGTCGCATCCTCTGGAGTGACGAGCTGCTCCTCGAGAACATCGCGTATGCCCGAGCACTGCTGCTGACCTCATGCTCGGGCAGATTCAGGCGCTCTGTCTTCACGTCACAGCCTATGCACAGCCCGTTATCCTGTTTGCGGACCTCCACCTCCACCGTCCGTCGAATACTGTGCAGGTTCGCCTCAGCCGCGTTGAAACCCCCGGCGCTGTCGGCACGCCAGAATTCAAAGAATTGCGCCCCGGTCAACGGCTTGGTTCGCACCAGACCGGCCTCGGGGTCGGCCTTTTCGATAACAAAGTGCATCTTGGCCAGAACATCTTCAGCGGCGTGCATCGCAGCAGTCTTTTCCAGATCTGCAAAGCACACCGGCTCGGTTTCCCCCAGGGTTAGCGTCTGGCCGCGCTGCCCGGCACAGCCAGCCAACATCAGACCACAGACCACAGACCAAAGACCAAAGACCAAAGCCAGCGGTCTCGGGTTTTTTGAGTCTTGTCTCTTGTGTCTTGAGTCTATTCTTGCGTTCATATTCGTATTCTCCTGAAATTTCGCCTGATTATATGCGCAGCGCACCGGCACCTCAAGCACGAATTGCTTTTTTCAAAATAGCATGGGTATGTGTGGCTGAGAACTGCTCTCACCAGTTGTTGGCGAAGATGGCAAGATCATTGAAATCGACCGTCTGGTTGTGGTCAACGCCAGTACACCGGGACCGGCGTTCTGCAGCAGCTCACGCCGAGTTAGATTGTCCATGACGGACAATTCTACTGCTTTGAGTCTCAAAGCCAAGTACTATGCGTCCTTTTCGGAGCGGGTTTTCAGTGTCAAGAATCCAGCCACTGCGCCGCCTGTCATTCTGAGCGGAACGTAGTGGAGCGAAGCATCGGGCCGCCCATCTATGTTGTTCCGCCGTACCGCAAATCGACAGCGTGATCCAGATTTGCTGACGCTAAGCGTGAGAGCCATCGAGCTTCGAGCATGGCATCAGGGCATCAACGGCTGAAACCACGGGGGTCTTTCGGGCTTTTCGGGGGATTTGAGCAGGTCCCGCCAGGCCTCGTCGGTAAGCCGGTCGCTCATCGGATGCTTGAACTCGTAATATGAGAGGACGGGCCCTGCCGCGAGGAAAATCGAGCCGTCAACAGCCGGGCAAGCCGCGATTATCAGGTCCACATACCCGACGCCTTCCTCGAGGACCTTGCTCGAATTGCCGTCGGTGTGAACATCGGCGACGAGAGTTGTCTTGACGCCGGTTCCTTCAACGCCAGTGACAGCCCCTTCGAGTATCTTGCCGATGTTCTTGATATAGAGGTTATCCCAGTTCGAGAGTTCTTGATTCATCAGTTCCTTATTGGCGATTTCTATTAGCCGGCTCAATATGTTTTCGAGGCTTACCAGCCGCTCTGTCGCCTGAACCGACAGTGCATCGAGGTCGCTCAGGCCCTGCCGGGTCATCCGCGTCAGGGCCAGCAGCCGGGCGTAGAATTCCGGCACCGGCTCAACGTATCCGGGCGGTGGCGGAGGAGGAAGACCGGTTCCGACAGGTGTATAGCTTTGCTTGGCATAGAGAATGGTGTCGTGACGCAGTTCCGCCCACGATGCCAGGGCCGCGTTGAGCTGCTTTTTCTCCCACGCCTCGGTCTGCATAAAGCTTGGGTATCCCTCGCCGAATTCATCTACCAAGGCCCGGAGCGAATAGAGCCAGCCCCAATAGAGGTTCCGGTTCCAGTCGGATATGCCAAAGGCATCGAACTGGGCTTTGAGGTCATTGAACCGCAGCCAATAATTGATATAGTCCGTATCACCCTGCCCGACGAGGATGGTTTTGGCTCGTTTGGACCCTAAGACGGCCATAACGTCCAGACCGCGCGGAAAGCACCGTCCCCAGAATATCCCTGTAAATCCGTACGTGAAAGGTTTGGGGTCCGCATCCGCGGTATAAGGCCCCACCTCCGGGAATACTAAGTGTTGGAACATATACGAGTCCGGGATGAACCGCTGGCCCATAAATCGCATACCCTTGGTCTTGTCGAGCACCTCGTTAAGAGACTCGGGTGTAATAGGCGGCTTGACGAACGGGTTGCCGGTGCCGCCGAAGATCTGGGGTGAGCGCAGCAGGGCAAGCTCGGCCTTCAGGGCAAAGAATTCATCTTCGTCGGCCAGATCGCTCGGTTCAAAGCTGCTGCCGAAGACCTTATTGACTGCGACGAGATATTCGTGTGGCGTTAGGTCGTCCGCCAGGCCCACGTAGAAGGCGGTGACGGTATATATCCGGTCCCAAACCTCGCGTCCGGTGCGCCGGCCTATCTTGACTTGATCAATTGATCTGGCCAGCAGCACCGCCTGGGTTGTCTGAATCTTCGCATCGGCCATGCTGATAAGGGCAGTGCCCATCTGCCCCCAATTCTCGGCGCCCTTGAGCAGAAACGCCGTCCTCCCATACCACATCAACGTCCTGAAATAGCGTTTTAGCAGCTCACTTCGGGTGTAATGACCCCTCGGCACATACTGTGAGTAGTCTTCCTTGTAGATGAAGATGTCGCTATTTGCGAACCCCTCGTGGGCGTCTATTTTGCCCAGCTCGCCGGCGACGTCATAGGCGACCAGGCCCGGGACCTCAGCGGTCGGGTCGATTAGCTTCCGCGCAACTGCAAGATAGGCCACATTGCGTTTTGCTGCTTTCTTCAGATCACCGGTGTATTGTTCATGCTGGGCCAGCGCCTTATCCAGCAGCGCCGCCGTTAAGTCACGGATGTCCCCAAAAAACTCGCGCTCCTCCACGTCCTTCAACGTTTCATCGAACTGAATGTGATAGAGATGCAGCAGCGTGTCCGATGTAACAAATAACGGAACATCCATCATGCTGAGGTACTCGTAGGGCTTGACGATATCGTCGCGGTTCGGATCGAACGAGCCGAAGTCGTATTCCACGACGGCGAAGCCGTTTTGCCGGAGCAGTGGCGCCGCACTCTCTATGCCAAGCCGCGCATCGACAGAGTCGTAGTTGCTGACGTGATTGAGGTCGAGCGGAAGCGTATAGCCCGGTGCATCCGGCTCGGCGGCGGCTTCGTATGGGACGTAATACCTGGCAAGGGCCGGCTTGGCAAGCTCATCGGCTTCAGGTTCGAGCCACCTGTCGGCCAACAGCCTGACGTCATTCATATCCACAGCGCCGTCGCAGCTCAAATCCGCCCCGCCGCACCAGTCCGGCTCATTGCAGTCGGTTTCGAGCCAATGCAGACCTAATGCCGCAAAACTGCCAAAATCTGTTGGTTTGTTATCGGGCACAAGCGAGACTATAAGGTCCTTTGTGATAGGGCCGAAAGCGGATTGTATCGTGACCATCAGATGTGAGCCGATTACCTGGTAGTCATGTGGGGTCTCGTCCAGCCAGACCCCGGAAACAGAAAAGCCCCCAGGAAGAAGGATGTCGAAGTAGGCGGTGGTCGTTTTCTCATAGGTTGGGAAGTATTTGCCTGTCCCAACTGCATAGAAGAAGATGAGCTCGTTCGGCCGTTCGATAAGATCGTGTTCGTAATCGACTCGGAAGATCGCGCCGGTCTCAGGAAAGGGGCCGGCCCATTCGATCATCGGTATTTGAGGCATTTCGGGCAGAATGGTGGGATAGTCTTCGGCGCTCCAGGCCCATTCTATTTCCACATCGTCCTGCCGGACGCCTATGTTGGCGGCATCCGGCGGTACGGGAAACAGCATCGAAAGCACGTCCACAGGGATATAATCGAATGTAAAATCACCTGTGAAGACGGCATGCAGTCCGTTACCGCATTGCCGAATCTCGACGTGCATGTCTTCCAAGGGCATGCTTGCCGGTGGGGGCCACGGAATCGGGTTTGCTGATACGGCGGTTGTCGCTGCCAGAATGGCAGCCGAGATAATAGTCAGATACTTCATCTGGGTATCCTCCCAAAAATATCCCATATCGTAGGAATTATACCACAAAGAGACGGCAAGTTCAAGTACAAAGAGAATTTTTGCTATTTTTCGCAACTTTTTTCAGCATAGGGCGTGTCGGCTAAAGGTCAGCTCTTTCTAAAGCCGATATAAAATTTGAATACTTGCCACTTGATGCTCGCTGCGAGTACCAAGACTCGATCCACGGGATACGAGAGATGCCCTCAACGCAAACACAATCAGTAAGCGAAAAGTTACTCACCTTGCCTTTGGGCCGGGCCGTCAAGAGCTTTCTCGATTACCTCACAGTCGAGGCCGGCCTGGCCGAGAACACCGTCTTGGGCTATGGCCGCGATTTGAAAGGATTCCTCGAATTCTGCAAATCCGAAAAAATCAGCCGGATAGAGCACCTAAAGCCGACCCTCATCCAGAACTACCTGCAGACTCTCGCCAAGAGCTCCAAGGCCGAAAGCTCAATGAAACGCTGCGTTGTGGCTATAAGAATGTTCCTGCGGTTCGCCAAGCTTACCGGGCGTCTCGAAAACGACTTCACCGAGCTGCTGGAAGGCCCGAAGCTCTGGCAAAGACTGCCGACCATCGCCAACAAGCAGCAGGTAATTGACCTTCTAAATGCCCCCTGTCCCGAAGAACCTTTTTACCTTCGCGATAAGGCAATACTCGAGCTGCTTTACGCCACCGGTTTACGGGCCGCTGAGCTGGCGGGCCTGAAAACGTCGGATTTGAATCTCGATATCGGCTACCTGCGCTGCCTCGGCAAAGGCCGCAGAGAGCGTGTTGTTCCGGTCGGCAGAGCAGCCATCGCTGCTTCGGCTGACTATCTGAAGAACCTGCGGCCAAAACTGGCAAAGTCGGAAAGTTCCGATTTTCTGCTGCTTTCCCGAACAGGCTTACCGCTGGGTCGTATTGAAATCTGGAGATTGGTCAAGAAGTATGCTGCGCGTGCCGGTATGCCCGGAAAATTGACTGTGCATACGTTAAGGCATTGCTTCGCGACCCATTTGTTGACAGGAGGCGCCGACTTGCGAAGCGTCCAGGAAATGCTCGGGCACGTTGACATAGCCACTACTCAGATTTATACACACGTTGACCAGGAGAGGCTAAGGAGCATTCACAAAAAGTTCCACCCAAGACCATGAAAAACCGCAGTCACATCCGAGCTCCAAAACGCAGATACGATGCCTTCGAAGAGTCTTTGGCGGTCGCCGGAGCGAATGTCTGTGATAAATTATGAATCGCGATAAAACCAAAGTTGACGCCGATATACTTCGGGCTTATTATGGTAGCCAAACTGACGGTCAACATTTTCCTTAGGGTCGTCCGGATGAGCACAAAGCGTCTGTACCTTGTAATACTGGCACTGGTGATAGGGTGTCAATCCCCGATAATCGGGAGCGTCGCTCGCGAGACCTCCTTTGCGGCCAAGGAGTCGTCCGAGAAAGTCGAGCTTGACCCGCAACTGGAACTCAACAAAAGGGTATTGCTCGAGAAAACCTCAAGCGACCAGATGCGCATAAACGCAGCCACAGTAATGCTGCTCAGCGAAAACCCGCCAGCCAGACAAATTTTGCTTGATGCCCTAAAGCAGACTGAAAATGATGCTGTACGCAAAGCTGTGTGCAAGGCATTGATTCAGGCCCGGACCGGCCAGGAGACTCTGAATAACGTCGATGATTTTGTCCAGCCTCTACTTGGAGTCCTGGTCGCCGATAATTCCGCCACGGCTAAACTGGCCGCCGAGGCAACCCTGATCTTTGACTATGAGCATATCTCCGAACCGCTCGAACAACTGATTGCCAACTCTTCCTTGCCTCTTGAAGCCAGACTAAACGCGATATACGCACTGGAACTGCATCCCGATATGCGGGCGGCAATTACGCTCCTGACGCTCGTTGACAGTCCAGAGGAAGACCTGGCCGCCGAGGCGGAAAAAGCACTGCTCACCCTGGGGATACCGGCGGGGACGGACACCAAAACCCGCAAGCAGATTGTAAGGAACCTTGTACGCGAGGGTCCGGTGGCATTCCTGCGAGCACGGCTGATTCGCAAGGAAGCACAAATACGCGGTGCCAAAAGCGAATTGGCGCTGTGGCAAGGGCGATACCTATTGGCACTGGACAATGTGTACGCTGCGATCGGTGATGACGCTGAGAAGGCCAAGTTCCTGACTGAGCATTTGAGTGGTTTTGAGGCCATAGTTCGATTGTGGACACTGGAGAAGATTCGGCAGGACCGTGTCGGAACAAGGCCGAATCCAAAACTGCCGGCTGAGGTTGGGCCCGTTTTGGTTAATCTGGTTTCGGACCAGAACCGGGACGTTCGGCTGAAAACAGCGGCAGTCTTGTCCTTTATGACAGAGGTAGATTCAGCCCGAGACCTGCTAACGCAGCTTGAAGCTGAACAGGACGATCAGGTCAAAACACAGCTGTTCAGTGCCCTCGGCAGTGCGTGCTACATCGCCTTTTTACCCAATTCGAAGATAAAAATCCCGCCGGAGATAAGAAAACAAACCCTCGAATGGGCGGTGAAGTACCTCGCCGAGCAAACGCCGGCAAAGGCACAAAAAGGCGCCGAAGTTATGAAAAAGCTCCTTGAGCAGGATGGGTTGACGAGCGCTGAGACCGACCGATATCTCAGTTTGCTGGCGCAAAGATACCACGGCCTTAAGAATGGCTCCGATGGCCCCCTCCGGGGAGAGCTGCTCAGTGCCCTGGCGGGCCTCTGTGCGCCCCAGAGTGTGCACAAGGCCCAATCAAAGAAACGTTTTGGCCCTCTGTTTGAAGCAGCTTTAACCGACAAAACGGATTTTGTCCGTGAGGCGGCGGTAGATGGCCTTATCTATATTGACAAAGCAGCCGCCCTGAAAAGATTGAGAAAAGACTTTGTTAATGACCCCAGTGCCATAATAAGGAAGAAACTGATTGCGCTGGCTGGGGATGTAGGCGGAAAAGAGGATCTGCTCTGGCTGGCAGGAAAAATAGGTTCAAACTCCGAAAGCGAGCCGGCCTGGCAGGCGATGCTCAAAATATTCAACGGCTCCGATTCTGCGGCTCTTAACGACTGGGTAAGCACATTCGCGCCCGAAAACAGCAGCACTCAGGCCTCTGATGCCCAGAAAATCACCTTTCTCGAGCTGGCCGAGAGAAAAGCCGTGGCCGAGAATAAGCCAAAAATGCTCAAGGATGTTAGAGAGAAGCTGGCTGAACTGTATATTAAAACAGGTCTGTTCGAGCGGGCGGCTGACTATCTGGGGAGGTTGCACGAAGCCGCCTCAACTATTGAGGAGAAAAAGGTGATATTACCGGACTTACTCAATGCCTATTTGAGATGGCCGAAAATCGAACTCGCCGCCAAATTGATTGAGAACTCGCTGCTTAGGGAAGATTTGGACCCAAACGATGTTTTGGTGCGTTCACTTGACGATTATCTTACTGAGCCGCCCCTGGGGGCCGATGCAAACGCGGTTTTGGGCGTATTAACCGAGATAAAGACCCCTGAAGCAAGACCGCTGTGGCGAGAACGGCTGAGACAGTGGACAATCCGTCTTGGCAAGGCCATGATGCCGGGTAAGTCGGAACAAGACGGTACTTGATCACGAATTGCGCTTGGACGAGGCATTTGGGCGACAGCACGTCGGCACAAACAGACCGGATAAGGCTTCTTCCCGGGAAAAACACGGAAATCCAAAAATCCTACAATTTTCACAGTTTTTTTGTTTTTTTCGTTTTTTTATGTTTGCACGTTAGCGGTCATTTGTGTAAAGTCAGTAGTTTATATTAAAAAGCTGACATAAATTGCTGGTTCCTGTGCCGCGTCTGAACGCAAATCGGGCCAGGAGCAAGGGAAATGTTCGTATTTTCAGGAGTACGAACAGGTCAAGGTTATTGTTTCTATTTTTTTTCTGCTTCACTGTCAGAGTGGTGAACAGTGTATTCCGTATCGCTGCTGTAGCTCAGTTGGTAGAGCGCGTCCTTGGTAAGGACGAGGTCATGGGTT
>CAYWOD010000085.1:0-13848 GCA_964459805.1 uncultured Pirellulales bacterium | reverse complement strand
CGGGAATCCACGCTTTTGAGCAACTACCCAGACGTGAATAAGCCCAAATAAGCCGTTTTGTACCTACAAAGATGACGTGCACCCGGCCGCCCCACAAAATCAGTACCTTCCACAATACAAACACCTGACATCCTGGGCCGGATAGCTGCTTAGCCCGAATCAATATGGCCCGGGCATCCCTACGGACAAAAAGACTTCCTGTCATCGACCGATAAAAACACCCGCTGCTTTTGGCTCTGACTCCAATCAGCCCTCCCTCAACGCGGTTTTGACCTCTGGAGTTGAATCCAATGGACCTCTGCGACAGGACAGCCGCCGATAGCAGGCGAATCGATCACGATTTGCCGTTGAGCATCTTCTTGCTGCGCAGAATGTGGTGGTAGTGCTGCGCAAAGCGGTGGGCCTCATCGCGGACGTATTGCAGCAGCTTGCGGGCGGGCGAATTGGCAGGCAATTTCAAAGGCCCCTTACTCCCCTGGATGTATATCAGCTCCTGCCTTTTGGCAATCGAGACGATTCTCGTATTGCGTATTGTGTATTGCGTATCGCGTTTTGCATCCCTACGTTTGGTTTTCTTCCTTTTTCCGCCTTCCTTCTGCTGCAATTTGTGCAAATTTGCCGCTATCATTTCGTCAATCGCAGTCTCGGCCGCTCTCAGATGGCCCAGCCCGCCGTCAATCAGGATCACATCGGGCCAAAGTTCCTCGCCTCGCAGTGCGTATTTGTATCTGCGTTTGACCACCTCGGCAATCATCGCGTAATCGTCGATGCCCTTAACGGTCTTGACCTTGAATCGCCGATAGCCGCTCTTGAAGGGTTTGCCGTCGATGAATTTGACGAGTGAGCCCACCGCCTCGGCGCCGGCGATGTTGGCGACGTCAATGCCCTCGACAATCCGGACCGGCTCGGATGCTCCCAGCAGCTGGCGCAGTTGCACCAGGGCCTCGGCAGGGTCCGCCACAAAAACCTCCGGCTGGACGTTCTCATCCGGCGTGCCCCGGCGGTCCAGGCGCTCTATCAGCCGAATACGGTCCCGGAACATTGCGGCCTTTTCGTAGTCAAGCGACTCGGCAGCCTCGGCCATCTGCTTTCTCAGCCGACGCAAAATCACAGAACGCTTCGACCGCAGGAACCTTACGAGGTCCCCTATCACAACCTTCTTGTACTCGCCCCTGTCAATTCTGGCGGCGCACGGGGCGGTGCACTGCTTGATACTGTAAAGAATGCAGGGCCGAAAGAACCTGCGTTTCGGGTCGTCTTGGCTGATGTTCAGCTTGCAGGTTCGAAATCTGAATATCTTCTGCAGAATCACGAGTACCTGTCTGAGGTCTTTGGCTCCGGTGAAAGGGCCAAAGAGCCTGCTGCCTCGCGGGCGGGGCTTGCGCGTGATATAGACTCCGGGAAAATCGTCGCGCGTGGTGATTTCCAGATACGGAAATGTCTTGTCGTCCACGAGCTCCGTGTTGTATGGCGGCCTGATATCCTTGATGAGGCGGGCTTCCTGGAGCATAGCGTCAACGTCCGATTTGGTCTCGAGGAAGTCAATGGCTTTGACCTTGGCGATCATTTCGGCGATTTTGGGGCATCGCGATGCCGCCAGATCGCCGCTTGGCTGGAAATAGCTGGCCACGCGGGACCGGAGATTCTTTGCCTTGCCGATATAAAGGACTCTGTCGGCCCTGCCCTTCATAAAATACAGACCAGGCCCCGCCGGAAAACCCCTTATTTGCCGGCGAATCGTCTCGAATTTGTCCTTCTCTTTGGCAGCGGCCATTAGATTCGTATTTCGTATATCGTATTTCGTTGTTCGTGCTTCGTCTGTTGTCTATCTGTGGTCTGTGGTCTATTTTAGCTGTACGTTGTTATCGGAGAAAGAGTTTTGTTGGTTTTGAAGCCCAACCAGAGGATTGTTTTCACCGGGGACAGCAAACCGCTGGCTTGAAGCAACACGTTTCTAAAGAATTTTTCCCGTTCAAAAAAATTTTTCTCTTCGTAGATTCAGTAACCACAAGGACTAAGAGCGAAGCGAAAAAATTTGCGGCAGAAAAATCTGAATTTGATCTTTACACCTAATCGAATTACGATTAATCTGCCGATACTGAGTTTACGGGTTTTACCACTATATCTGGCGTAGTTCCCGGTTATTTTTCTATATTTTGTGGTCTTTGTTTTTGCACGGAGGCGCAGAAATGTCTTGTCAATTCGACCCTGAGAACCCTTTCAAGAGAGATAGATCGGCACTGAAAATGAGCGTAAACAACGATGAGGGGCGGGGTTTGAAGATAGAACATTTCTTCTCAACTGAGGGTGTTCATCCATTTGAGCAGCTCGAATGGGAGAAGCGTTCGGCCAAGATCACCAGCGACAACGGGCACGTGGTTTTTGAGCAGGACAATATTGAAGTGCCGACAACCTGGAGCCAGTTGGCGACGAAGGTTGTTGCGAGCAAGTACTTCTATGGTGACCTCGAAACGGGCCAGCGAGAGCACTCGCTAAAGCAGCTTGTGCACCGCGTCTGCAAAACAATAGCGGACCGCGGCAGAAGGGACGGTTACTTTGCGACTGATGCAGACGCCGAGGTCTTTTACAACGAATTGACGTGGTTGTGCGTGAATCAATACGGGGCATTTAATTCGCCGGTCTGGTTCAACGTTGGGCTTCACGACGTTTACGCTATTGCCGGCAGCAAGCACAATTACCATTGGGATCAGCAGAAGCAGACGGCGACTGCCTGCGAGAGTAGTTACGAATATCCACAGGCATCAGCCTGTTTCATTCAGTCGGTGAAGGACTCGATGGAAGACATAATGCGGCTGGCGGCAAGCGAAGCGATGCTGTTCAAGCACGGCTCAGGGACCGGAACCGACCTTTCAACGCTGCGGAGCAGCAAGGAAAAGCTATCCGGCGGGGGTAAGCCATCCGGGCCTTTGAGCTTTATGAGGGTCTATGACCAGATAGCGGCAGTGATCAAGTCGGGCGGCAAGACCAGGCGCGCGGCCAAGATGCAGTCGCTCAAGGTCGAGCACCCGGACATTAAGGAATTCATTACCTGTAAGACCGAAGAGGAGAAAAAGGCCTGGGCGCTTATTGAGGCCGGCTACACCGGCGAATACAATAGCGAAGCGTACAACAGCGTAATGTTCCAGAATTCCAATCTCTCCGTGCGGGTAACGGACGAGTTTATGCAGTCGGTGGAAAAAGACGATACCTGGACTACGTATGGTGTGACGACAGGCGAGAAGATGGGGGAACATTCGGCTCGCGAGTTGATGGAGCTGATTGCCGAGGGTACGAGAATTTGCGGCGATCCGGGTCTGCAGTACCACAGCACAATCAACCGCTGGCATACCTGCCCGAACTCGGGGCCGATTAATGCTTCAAATCCGTGCAGTGAGTATATGTTTATCGACGATTCGGCCTGTAATCTGGCTTCGCTGAACCTGATGAAGTTCCGCAAGGAGGATGGCTCGTTCGACGTCGAGGCCTTCAGGAGGGCAATTCGGCTGTTCATCATCGCTCAGGAGATTCTGGTTGACGGCGGCAGCTACCCGGACAAGGAAATCACCGTAAACAGCCATTTGTTCCGTCCGTTGGGGCTTGGTTACGCCAATCTCGGCTCTTTGATTATGAGCCAGGCACTGCCCTACGACTCCGACCAGGCCAGGGCTATCGCCGGGACAATCAGTGCACTGCTGACGGGAACCGCTTACGCGGCAAGTGCGGAGATTGCTACGTTTAGGGCGCCTTTCGACCAATTCGTCAAGAATACGGACTCAATGCTCAAGGTCATAAATATGCACCGCCAGCACGCTTACGACATTCCGGAATCCCATTGTCCGGACTATTTGCGCAACGCCGCCAAAGACGCCTGGGATACGGCCTTTGACGCTGGCTCGAAACTCGGCTTTCGCAACGCCCAGGCGACCGTCCTTGCACCGACCGGGACTATCGGTTTTATGATGGATTGCGATACGACGGGTATTGAGCCGGATATTGCATTAGTAAAGTACAAACTGTTAGCCGGCGGCGGGATGCTCAAGCTCATTAATAAGACCGTGCCCATGGCTCTTGAGCGGCTCGGCTACAATGCCGATGATGTTAAGGAGATCTGCGATTATATCGACGAAAACGAGACTATTGAGGGCGCTCCGAAGTTGAATCAGGATCACCTGCCGATCTTTGACTGTGCCTTCAAGGCCCGTGCCGGCAAGAGGTGCATTCATTATACGGCACATCTCAAGATGATGGCCGCCGTCCAGCCGTTTATATCCGGCGCGATAAGCAAAACCATCAATATGCCAAAGGAAAGCACAACCGAGGAGATCAGCACCGCTTATATGGAAGGATGGAAGCTTGGGCTAAAGGCCGTGGCGATCTACCGCGACGGCTCCAAGAAGCTCCAGCCGGTTTCCACCAAAAAGCATAAAGATGCGAAGGCCAAGGCTGCTGCTGAGGCATCCGTCCCGGCCAGGCCGTTTCGCCGCAGGCTCCCCGATACGCGGCACAGCATAACGCATAAATTCTCCGTCGCCGGGCACGAAGGCTACCTGACGGTCGGGCTGTACGAGGACGGTCAGCCCGGTGAGCTGTTTATCACGATGGCCAAGGAAGGCAGCACCGTCGGCGGCCTCATGGACGTTATTGGGACGTGCACTTCGATGGCACTGCAGTACGGCGTGCCCCTGATTACGTTAGTGGATAAGTTCCGGCACGCAAGATTTGAGCCGTCAGGGATGACCTCGAACAGGGAAATGCCGTTCGCCAAGAGCCTGATAGACTACATCTTCTGCTGGCTTGGCTGTCAGTTCATGCCCGGATACGCCGACAAGAATCTGCCCAACCGGGCCGCCGTGCCGAGTCCGCCGGAAGGCAAGAATGTAACTACCGCGCGGGAGCTGGTTGAAAAGACCAAAGACCTCGCAAAGAAACTTGCCGAGGTAAAAGCCGGGGTGAAAGTCAAGGCCAAGGCACTTACCGGCGGCGAGCCGCAGCTTTCGGCCTCGCAGCAGCCGGTCAAGGATTCTCCTGTGGCTCTTGCAGAGAGGTTTGCCGGGCCGGCGGATCGAATCGGGGCCCTGGTCAAATCAGCCGTCGCTGAGCCGGATGGGCAATTACAACCCGAACTCGTGGCTCTGCAGCAATTTAACGCTCAGTTCGAGCATTTCTCCGACGATGCCCCGGCCTGCGATGTCTGCGGCTCAATCACCGTCCGCAACGGAACCTGCTACAAGTGCTACAACTGCGGAAACTCAATGGGATGCTCATAGGAATTGATGATTGATTATTGCTAATTGATTACAGAGTCAAACTGACCGCTTCGGAGTGTCATCCCTGCGGGAATAAGGAGACAGTGGCTTAGCGGAGGAGGCCCGGATGCCAAAGCAGTTCGAATGGAGTCAGCGCTATGAGCATTATGAGAAAACTGAGAAGGAAAAGCCGCCGGGCGCAAGAGGGCTTTTTATGCGGATGAAAGGAGGATGGTCTTGGATTTCCAAGTTGTGGAGGACCAAGGAGATTGGCGTTTATTTGTGACGTCAAGTCCGACCGAAGAATAGTCTTCGCGGAGAAAGTGGTTTTCTTGCCACAGCAGGAGAAGCGGGTCGTGGTGAATCCCAGAGAGCACGGGATGTCTCTCTACGCGCCCAAAATTTCTTAGGATTTGGAGATAGAAATGGCTTGACAGGCGCAACCGATTCGGTAGGATACTGGGTTTTCGGTAGTAAATAGGAGCTTTTCTATGAAGAGCTTTATGGCAAAAAAGGGTCAGGTTGAACAGAGATGGCTGCTTGTGGACGCCGAAGGCGCGGTTCTGGGCCGAATGGCGGCGAAGATTGCGCCTATACTTATGGGCAAGGCCAAGCCGACATATACCCCGCACGTGGATGTGGGCGATTACGTAGTCGTGGTAAACGCTGAGAAAGTGAAGCTTACGGGCAAAAAGGCCCAAACGAAAGAATACGACCACTACACGCATCACCCCGGCGGGCATAAGTACGTCAGTTTTGCCGATATGATGGCAAAAAAACCTGAAAAGGTCATTGAATTGGCCATAAGGCGGATGCTGCCCAAGAACAAGCTCGGCAGAAAAATGCTCAAAAAGTTGAAGGTTTATCGAGGCCCGGAGCACGAGCACCAGGCCCAGAAACCCGAAAGAATGGAACTTGTTTGACAGGGTCAGGCTTGGCAGAGAACTGCGAAGCGGGGATCCGGGAAGAACTTGAGTTATGGCAGAGACGAAAAGAAAGAAACCTGCTGCGAAGGTCAGGCTGAGGGCCTCAGCGGCAAAGCCGAAGCCTGCGGCCGAATCGGCCAAAAAGGGACCGGACAAGGGCGGGTTCTACTGGGGCACCGGCAGGAGAAAAAGCTCCGTGGCCCGTGTGCGAATCAAGCCCGGCAGCGGCAAATTGCTCGTCAATAAGAAAAAACTTGACGAGTACTTCAGGAGAGAGCAGGACAGAAAGGCGGTTATGGCGCCGCTCAAGGCCGTTGACGCAGAGAAATCATTTGACATCTTCATCAATGTCAAAGGCGGCGGAACCACCGGACAAGCCGGCGCGTCGCTGTTAGGGATTGCCAGGGCGTTGAAGAAGTATGACGACAGCCTCGTCCAGGTGCTGCGGGACGGCGGGCATCTTACCCGTGACCCCAGAATGGTCGAAAGGAAGAAGCCCGGACAAAGAGGTGCAAGACGGAGATTCCAGTTCTCGAAGCGTTAATTTGCAAATTTACTCTTGGATTATTACAATGGCCGCTGAGAGACAACCTTGGCGGCTGTTTTTATAAGAGGCAAAAAATATGACACGAGTAGCGATAATCGGGGCAAGCGGATACACCGGAGCCGAGTCAATACGGATCATCCTGCGGCACGCCGAGGCCCGGCTTACATACCTGACGGCTCTGCCGGAGGAATGTGGGGCGGTGCAGGACGTTTTCCCGCAGTTCAAGGGGCGGTGCGATCTGGAGATCGAGCCTTTGGATATGGAGGAAGTTTCCGGGCTGGCCGACGTTGTGCTGTGCTGTCTGCCGCATAAGGTCTCGATGGGTTTTGTGCCGAAGCTGTTAGAGGCGGGGCTAAAAGTCGTTGATTTTAGCGCCGACTATCGGCTCAAGGATGCTGCGGTCTATGAGATGTTCTACCAGGAGCATACCGACCCGGCTAATCTGGCCGAGGCGGTGTATGGTCTGCCGGAATTATTCCGCGAGCAGATAAAGGGGGCTGATTTGGTCGCCAATCCCGGCTGTTATCCCACCGGGGCCGTACTGGCCATGGCGCCCCTGCTTAAAGAAGGGCTTATCGAGACGGATTCGGTCATTGTCAATTCGGTGACCGGCGCATCCGGTGCGGGCAAGAACCCATCCGAGAAGTTCCATTTCCCGAATATGAACGAGAACTTCTTTGCCTACGCGGTCGGCAGGCACCGGCATACGCCTGAGATGGAGCAGGTTGCCGGCGAATTGGCCGGGACGAGTGTGCAGATACTGTTTCAGCCGCACGTGGGGCCTTTCGACCGGGGGATTCTATCGACCGTATATTGTCACCCGAAGAAAGAAATCGGCAACGAACAGTTATTGAAACTGTATGACGATTTCTACAAGGCCGAGACCTTTGTACAGATGCGCAAGGCCCCCCCCGCCGTCAAAGATGTTGCCGGCACAAACTACTGCCACGTTTTTGTAACCTCGGTAAAGGGCAGAATCGTCTGCTTTTCTGCGATTGACAACCTCGTCAAAGGCGCCTCAGGCCAGGCCATCCAGAACATGAACATCATCTTCGGCCTCGAAGAGACAATGGGACTCAAATGATTACCACAGGGATAATCAATTTTGTTTTTAGCCACAGAGACCACCGGGTACATAGAGAAGAGAATTAAAATGGATAATAATAATATAATAAACGGAAACAGTTGGATTACTTACTTCGACATCCTCGGGTTTAAACAAAAGATATCAGAGTTTGAAAGCAGTTATGGTTATGGCCATTTGGATCTTTTTCTGCAGAATTTTTACGGGGAGTTAATCGAAGAGCTAAAGAGCAAACGAGAATATCAGCCTGACAAAGTATTCATTACTTGGTTTTCGGATACCTTCATTTTCTTCACTCGTGATAATTCCAAAGAATCTTTCACACATATTTCAAAACCAGCGGAACACTTCTGCCAGTTTGCGTTGAAAAAGAGCTGGCCTCTGCGAGGAGCTATAGGATTTGGCCAACTATATGCTGATAAACCCAATAACATATTCCTTGGGTCTGGTTTGATAGATGCTTATGAGAATGCTGAAAAACAGAATTGGATAGGACTTGTTGTAACACCGAAAGCAAATGGAAGGCTTGGTCAATTGGGTGTTGACCTGAAGAGCCGCCCGGCAATGTTCGAAGAGTACGATGTTCCCGTCAAGCGAAAAAAGACTAAAAATGGCAGCGTTTTTGTAGAAGAAACCGAGCGACTCTTTGCAGTCAGGATTCAGGAGTTGCCAAATGTTATAAGGTACGTCAGGCAAATGCAAGACACAGCTAAGCGCAGGGATCCTGAAGGTTACAGAGAACGCTACAGAGTAATATATGAGAATACACTGAGATTCTTTGAGAGGTAAATTCTCTGTGTGCTCTTTGCCTTAATATGGAAGGGAAGACTGTGTGTCTGATAGATGCTTGAAAGTTGCTACGTGTCAGTTTGCGGTGAGCCGTTCGGTGAAGCGGAACTCGCGGGCGATCTGTGAGTTTTTGCGCAAAGCGAAAAAGGCCGGGGCCGACATTGTGCATTTCTCCGAATGTGCTCTTAGCGGCTATGTAGGTACTGACTTTCCGAACTTCGACGGATACGACTGGCAGTTACTGAAGGAAGAGACTGAAAAGATTATGGCACTTGCGGGTGAACTTGGTTTGTGGGTCGTCTTGGGCAGCACGCACAGATTGACTGAGCCGAACAAGCCGCACAATAGCCTGTATCTGATTAGTCCGAAAGGCAGGATTGTTGACCGCTACGACAAGCGATTTTGCACGCCGGGGGATTTGCGGCGGCTGACGCCGGGCAGCAGGTTTGTCAACTTCACTATCAACGGCGTGAAATGCTCGCTGCTTATCTGCTTTGACTTGCGTTTTCCGGAGATTTACCGCGAACTTTACAAGCAGGATGTGAATTGCATCCTTCAGTCGTTTTACAACGCCAGGCAGAAAGGGCCGAGCGTGCACACGCATATTATGCGGCAGACGATGCAGTGCCGGGCGGCCACGAACCATTTCTGGGTGAGTATGGCAAATGCGAGCGGGTACTATGCGCCGTATCCATCGTGCATAATTGCGCCGGATGGGGTGATTGTCCGCCAGCTCAGGGCAAATCGGCCGGGGATGATGGTCAATACCGTTGATTTGAGCAGGAAATTCTACGACCCTATGAAGGATTTCAGGGATATGGCGATTGCCGGAGCGCTTTGCAATGGGCCGCAGGTTACGAATGACCCGCGTACGATAAACACTACGGATATTTAGTGAAGATGTTGTGCACAGCACAACCTGCTGGACTGTTGCCTTATGCGTAAGATGTGCGGTACAATTCGGCCATAGCGCAATAATGGGTCCGGGACTCAAACATGGTGAGAAACACGGACAAGTTGAAGAAGTTCTACCAGGACCTGATCAGGAACGAAAACATTTCCCACAAAGAGGCCCTGGCGATATATGAAGCAATGCACAAAGAAGCAGTTTCTCTGGGGATTATCAATTCCGAGAATATCCTGGAGGGATTGGAAGTTGATTTGCGAATTGCCAGGGCGATTAACGGATTAGGCTCGTGATAGAAGAACTGTTAAGAAAAATAGCTGAGCGTTTGGACGAAGCTAACATTCCCTATATGATTATCGGGGGCCAGGCCGTCCTTTTGTACGGGACGCCGCGTCTTACTCGAGATGTCGATATAACTTTAGGGGTGGATACGGATAAACTTCCGTCAATCGAGAGGATATGCGGGAAATTGGGGTTAAAGATCCTGCCCGAAGATCCGGAGGATTTTGCAAGAGAAACCAAGGTACTGCCTGCGGAGGAGATGGAATTAAGGATGCGCGTGGATTTTATTTTTTCATTTACTCCGTATGAAGCCCAGGCGATGGAGAGAACAAAAGAGGTTCTAATGGATGGGTATCCGGTGAAGTTTGCATCCTGTGAAGACGTTATTATTCACAAGATGATCGCAGCAAGAGCTATCGACACCGAAGACGTAAAGAACATGCTCATCAAGAACAAAGACTCGATTGATTTTGAATATATCAAGGGATGGCTTTTGGAGTTTAGTAAGATTTCTGAACACGAAGGGATATTAGAGAAGTTCAATAGGCTGTATTCGCAACGGTAAAGATGTCGTGCACAGCACAACCTACCGAACTGATGGTTGTTGTGGATGTGTTTCTTGCAGACAGGTGAAATTATGGGAGATTTTTTTGGTTGGCCAAAGGATATGAGTCCTCAGGAAGCCTGGCGGTGCTTCTTGATAATTTCTGTTGTCGGGTTCTTTGTGAGTGTGATTTTCAACGGAAAAATCAAGAGATGCCCGGTCTTTGCCGTTGAGCTGTCCATATTGGCTACGCTTTTAATTTATCCTGCCATAAATGCCTACCTAAATATGGCCACCATGTCGGATTACGGGCTTGCCGCCGACGTCACCGACTTTCCACGCAGCCCGTTGGTATTCTTTTTCCCGCTGCCTGTCTGCGTCCTGGTTTCTCTTGTGTTCTACGCCTTTAGAGCAAGGCTCAAAGACCCCTTGCTGCCGCCGTTCATCAAAGGCTGGACGAAAGCCCGCAAAGCTGCCTGGGTTCTGGCCATTCTCGCCGGCGGCCTGTGGCTGTGCGTGAATATGGCCTTTGAGAGAAGTTTCGAGTTGTTGACGGTGGCCCGGTTCTTCGGTTATACCCTGTGCGGATTCGCGGCGTATTTAGTCGTTGAGCTTCTTGTTTGGATAGTAAGGTCGGTCTTTCCCGCAGGAGTCGCACAGCAAGAGCAAGATACTTGATGAGATAGACGAAGGATATATGTAAAATGGATAGTCTTTACCAGTTGAAGAAAAGGAGGTTGACAAAATGACAGCGAGCTTTACAATGTGGATTCGAGATGAGCAGGATGCAAATAGCGCCGTATTTATGACGATCCTTCTACTAAAAGAAAAAGATGACCCCAATATACCTAAGGACATTAGAGAGTTTTTGAAGAGCGAGGAACGGGAAGGTGCGCTCTCCTTCAGCGCCGTGCCTAATTCTTCACGAGGAGGATATGACGTCACAATTACACTAGAGAAAAAAAAGCAGAAACCAAAAACTAAAAAGGAGAAGAAACCGAAAACTATAGAATACGTTGGACACACACTACAATCTGCGCTTAAGAAAGCAGAAACCAAATTGCCAACCAATGCGGATATCATAGAGAAGAAGCTCATCCCTTCGTCACTAAGAGTTGTCACTTCCGAAGGAGTTGATGAAGAAAATGCAAGAGCGAAGGCAAAGCGAGCTAAGAGGAAAACTGAAAGCATCGGATCTATTACATTAGAAAAAGAGGGTAAGAAAGGATTTCTTGGACTCGGTAAAAAACCCAATGCTTATAAAGTCCGACTGATTGAGCAAGCTGCCGTTAGAATTAAGTACGAGATTGCGAGTAAAGAGGAAATGGCTTCCATTAATAGGTCTTTGTTGAAGGAAGCTTTGAAGGATGAGAGTCCTTTTGTGAGGGAAAATGCGGCATTAGACATCGCAGAGGCTGTGAAGTTAGGTCATTTGAGTCAGCCAGAAGCATGTACCTATCTCTGTCCGCTTCTTGAGAAAGATCCAGACGACTCGGTACGAGAATTTACTGTGGGAGCAATGTGGCGTGTAATAGGTGATAAGAGCGCGCGCCAATCACTATGCAAAGCAATCATCTCAGATAGTAGTAGAATAGTACGGTTATTGGGCTTGAGTTGCCTTAATTCTTATCATGACATGGCGGGACGAGACAAAGAGACTCTGGAATGCATGATTCGAGCTGGTTGCAATGATGAAGACTTGAGGGTCAGAAGATTTGCGCAGAGCTGTCTTAAGATCTATCTAATACTATGCTTAGATGAACTGAGTTTAGCTGAGAAAGAGCAAATAGAGAGTGCCTGTCAGGACCTACCTTACGGTTTTCGTGAGTCTATGGACTCGGAAATACTCATGTTAATGAACGCGCTATATGCTGGACCCATTTCTGACGGACGAATTACTGAAAGCACACTTGCACTGGAGCGGGTAAGAGAAAAACGCGAATCCTTGAAAGATGCCGTCCCTTCTTTGATTGAGGGACTGCAGATGGACATTCGCAAGAGCGCGCTCGAGGTCTTACAGATCGTTACAGGTCGGGACTTTGGAGAGAATCAGACCCAGTGGCGCGAATGGTGGGAACAAAACAAACATTAGTCAGATTTGATATAAATTGTAGGATCACATCTACCGGATAATCAAATAGAAACTATGGAAAATAATAATACTATTACTGCGGCGCGGGGGTTTCTGGCAGCGGGGGTGGCTTGCGGCGTTAAGAAGTCTGGCCGGTCGGATTTGGGGCTGATTGTTTGTCCGACGGGGGCGAAGGCGGCGGCTGTTTTTACGACCAACAAGGTCGTATCGGCAGCGGTGCAAGTATGCAGGCAACACGTGAAAAACGGCGAAATTCAGGCTGTGGTGGTCAATTCGGGCAATGCCAATACCTGCACGGCGCAGAAGGGTATTGATAACGCAATCAAGATGTGTTCGGCCACGGCCGAGGAGATCGAGGCCGAGGCGCCGAACGTCCTGGTTGCTTCGACGGGGATTATCGGCGAGCAGTTGCCGATAAGGAAGATTACCGCAGGGATTGCAAAGGCGGCGGCTAAGCTGTCGGCTTCGGCTTCGGCGGGCCTGGACTTCGCAAAGGCGATAATGACGACGGACACTAAGCCCAAGCAGGCTGTACGGCAGTTCGATATATCCGGGGCCGAGGTTACGATAGCCGGGGCGATCAAGGGGGCGGGGATGATTGGGCCCAATATGGCGACTACGCTTTCGTTTATTACTACCGATGCGGCGATAACCAAGCCTCTGCTGAAAGTGGCGCTGAGGCGTGCTGTGGGTGATTCGCTGAACAAGCTAACGGTCGATGGCCATCAGAGCACGAACGATACGTGTATAATCCTTGCGTCGGGCTTAGCTGGGAATCGGCCGATAGTGAGCCAGTGCCCGCGGTATAAGAGGTTTGCGAAGGTATTGGCCCAATTGTGTGACGACCTGGCCAGGCAGATGGCGCACGACGCCGAAGGGGCAACCCGGATATTCAAGGTCGTCGTCAAAGGGGCAGCGACGAGGACCGATGCCGCCCGGGCTGCCAGGGCAGTGGCTGATTATCCGTTAGTCAAGTGTGCGGTGCACGGAGGGGACCCCAACTGGGGCAGGATAATCTGCGCGGTCGGCTCGGTGGACGTGAGGCTCAATCCCGACAAGCTCTCCTGCAAACTCGACGAGATAACCGTCTTTAGAAACGGCGCCCCGAAGAAATTCGATGCAAGAAAGGCGAGTAAGGCCATTTCGCAGAGAGAACATACGATTACCGTGGATTTGGGGGCGGGCAAGGCCAGCGATTTCTGCTACGGCTGCGACTTGAGCGCCGAATACGTGAGAATCAATGCTGATTACCACACATAAACTCGTATATCGACGGTCGGGTGTCCTATGTCGGATGTCGTGTGAGCCATTTATCCGGCGTTATTGCTCTATTGTCTCTGATGTCTCGGTGTTCCCGGCGGTGAATCAAATCCTGTGTTAATCCGTGTCCAAAGACAAAATCCATCGAGTCATCTGCTTATTTTCGCTTTC
>CAYWOD010000084.1:0-14066 GCA_964459805.1 uncultured Pirellulales bacterium | reverse complement strand
TGTACTGTCTGCCACACCAAATGGATACCGCACGAGAATTAATCAGAATCCGTATTAGACACGGATTAACGCGGATTTACATTGTTTTTGGGAAGTAACTACCACTCCCTGGCGGTCACGGCTCTGTTTTGAGGTCTATTTGGTCCACCCCAAGACGTCCGGGTTGATTGGAAGCTTTATGTCATCGCGGGTGTCTATTTCACCATCCGGGCCGGGGCTGAATATCTTTTTGCCTTCAACGTCAACGATGTATTCATCACTATAGGCCCTCGCCTTGAGGCTGACCTCTCTGCCGAGCCTTTTGTTTAGCACGATCTGCAAAAGGTCATCTCGGATTCTCAGCCTTGTCTGAACAGCGGACATTCTCTCGTGGGCGGGTACCATTATTGTTGCCGTTAAAGCTCCCATTGGGTTGTAGAGAAAGTAGTACCATGGTACCTTTGCGTCTGTGTCAATCGTTGCATGTATATCAGGAAGAAACGAAGGCCAGACGGAGAGCCTATCGATTTTCGGTTGCTGGGAGTTGCTGTCGGCGTGGATCCAATCGTCGTAAAAGTTCTTAAGTAGTCTGCAGGCTGAGTTGAATTTAATCGTAGGGCCGACGCTTTTCGGAAGCTTCTTCAATTCGTTTTTGTCCATCAGATATTCGTTTATTGCGGCGTTTCTGAAGGAGGTTTGCTCATGCGTCAATGGCTGGAAATGCTCTGCCAAGAGCTCGAGGGACTCTTGGGAAGTCTGTGGGTTATTTGCGATGAAGTTTGCTGTGGCGATTGCGTTGGCAAGACCTGCGATGCACACGAGCTTCATGATTGAAGACCGAGCGTTTACGCTGAGCTTTCTGAAGACCGAGTCCAACTCGTCAAGTTCGCAAAGGGCTGCATTACCTTGCCCTTGCTCAGTTCGAAGAGATATGTAGCTTTGGTAGAGATAACAGAGCATTCTGAGGCTCTTGAGGAAGTCCAGTTCTGCAGCCAAGTTGGGCTCTGTGAGGTCGGCTATTTCGGCGAACTCGTTTAGCTCTTCAATTACATTTCTGCCCTTGATGCCATTGTTCCATGCCTGGATGATAGAGTCTGCATTTTTATCCAATGCCTTGAGAATATCTGAATAGACACCCTTCCTGATGGTTTCGGGAACTTGACGTATTGTATCGACATCCTGTGCCGAGAGTCCTATCGCGGGTGCATCTTCACGGTACTGGTCTTCTTCCGAGAGGCTCAAAAGTAGTTCGTAGCTGTCGGCGCAATCTTCGGGAGCGGAGCGGAGGTCTGCGACTGTGTAGTCGTTGGGGATTGGAGGAGCGTCGAGCTTCCAGAGAGAATAGAGCACGGCCAGGGCCACCGGGAAAGCGATTATTGGGACAGCGATTGCCGCGATGGCAAGATGTTCGCCCTTTAGGCGTCCTTTGCTTCTTCTGATTTTGGTGAGGGCGACACAGCCGAGGACGATTGCGGGCAGGGCCGTGACGAGGAAGGTAAAGATGCTCAAGACCGCAAGTACGAGCGAAACGACGGCTATCTTACTGGTCTTTGGCTTAGTCAGGTCGAGAGGGCTTGTAAGGTCACAGCCACATAGTATGCACGTTTGAGCGTGACCGGGGTTTTCAGTTCCGCATTTTGGGCATTGCATTTACATCTCCTCCGCGTTGGAGATGCGTCCGAGGTATCCTGCTTCTATTGCGAATTGGATTATGTCTTTTGCTAGTGGTGCTGCGTCGCTTGAGCCGTGCTGGCCGCCTTCGACTACGACTGCGATAGCGATGCTGCGGTCTTTGCTGTCGGTGGCAAAACCCCCGAACCAGGCGTTTGCGGGCTGGGTAGAGCCGGTCTTGCCGTAGATTTTCACGTCCTGCTCGGTAAAGCTGTTGAGAACAGGGGCGAATTGCTTATAGGCGGTTCCGCCAGCCTCACTGACCACAGCGTGCATTCCGTCGTAGAGGACGCTCAGGGTTTCGGGTGATATGCCGAGATCGACTCCTTCCGAAGGGGTCCGCATCCGGCAGTTCGGGTCGTTGGGGTCATCGAGAAAGAGCTGGGGTGGCTTGTATATTCCGTGTCGGGCGATGGCTGCCATTGCGTTTGCCACCTGGAGCGGGGTTGCCTGAAGTCTGCCCTGGCCTATGCCGAACCAGCGTCTTTCGCCGGTGCTAAGGGGCGGAATCTGCTCAAAATGGCGGATTGCGCCTTTTGGGATAGTGTTTGAGATAGTCCCGGAGAGCTGGCGAAAGTTCCTTTTGAACTGTGACTCTGCGATGGCCTCCGGCGGCGAGACTATGCTTTTGCCATAGCCGAACGCAAAGAGCCACTGCTGGAGGGCCTGGGGGGGGTCAATTCTGTCGGCCAGGCGCGAGAAGTAGATGTTGCAGCTTCCCTTTATTGCGTTTCTGGCGTGATTGTTGTTCGGCCATTGTGTGTCGTGTCCCATCCAGGGGTATCTGTTGTATATCCAGCAGTTGGGCCAGTCTCGCGGGGCCGGCTGGGGCGGGCAACTGATTACTTCGCCGGCAGTAATCGCGCCTGTTTCCATCCCGGCGATGAGAATAAGGGGCTTGACGACGGAGCCCGGCGGATACCACCGGTTTATCGCCCGGTTTATTAAGGGCTTATTGATCCTGTCGGCCGCAAGCTTGCCGTAGTCGTATCTGACCCGGTTCAGATCTACGACGGGGAGTGAAACCAGTGCGAGAATGTCGCCCGTTGCAACTTCAATCACAACCGCAGCCATTCCCGGCCCGCAATTCGGGTCGTGGTCATAGTGGGTCAGGTAGTCCTCTATCCTTTTTTGAAGCTCGATGTCCAGGGCCAGGCGGACGTCCTTGCCGAGGCGGATCTCGGTTCGGCTTGCGAGCCGGTTGTCTATGTCATGGATTTCTTCGCCTCGGCTGCCGCGAAGTATGGTCTCGCAGACGTATTCGACTCCATCCTCTCTTCCACAGACTTCTCCGCTCAAATAACTTGATAATCTGTCGCTTGCGAAGAGCTCTTTGTCTTCTTTCTGGGTGGCCAGTCCGACCCAGCCTATGGTTTGGGCGGCGACCGCGCCGTAGGGGTAGAATCTGTGACCTTTAGGCAGGATTTGAATGCCTTCGACGTCCATAAACTCCAACTGGGCGGTGAAGACATCGTCATCGGTTTTCAGCTCCAGCAGCGGGATAGACTTGCTCATTTCGGGGATATCGTTGATCTTAATGATAAGCTGGAGGCGATAGTCTTCGTTTGGAAAGCTCTTTTCAAAATCCCGGAGTGCGTCTGCCAACGGGACGTTTGCGGCCCCGCCGTGTCTGGTTATGATTTTGGGGTCGGGGTCGTTTCGCAACCAGGCGAGAAAGGTTCTGAGAGCCCATATTTCATCGTTCATTCGCCGGATTTTGGCTTCGATTGCCTCGCGCTCGATGCCGAAGTGCGTACACTTTTCAATTATCTCTCGGAAATCTTGGAGTCTGGTTTCGAGCTGTTTTCGGGCATTGAGCAAAGCTGCGCTGGTTTGGCCTTGCTTGGCTTGTGTTTCGGCTCTGCGCAGGGCTGCTTTTCGAACGCGCTCGTCCAGAATCGAGCTCAGCCGGTAGTTTATGCAGAGCTGGAATCGCGCCTCGTCGATGGCCAGCACTCTGGCATTTCTGTCGAGTATTCTGCCTCTGAGGGTTTTAAGCAGCTCCGATGAGCTGCCCTGGTGCTTGAGGCGGGCGATGTCATCCTGGACGGATGAGCCGGGCAGCAACTGCATTTGAACCAGTCGAAGCACGCAGACCAACAGCAGCGCGGCGCTTACAATTACAAAGACCCTGATTCGCTTCTCGTACATCGTCTCTCGTGCACCGTATTTGTTGGATCGTATCCCGTGTTTATCCGGAATGCTCCCCACGAGATACCGCTCTACCGTCGGGCGAAGCGATTTATTCTTATGCGCATCCACCAGGCCGATGGCAAGAACAAAAACGGCCCAACGATCGCCGAGTATATCGATACCCCCAACAGAACGGTCCAGATATTTGCCGTGATTGTCTGGCCCTTCAGGAACGCCAGGAAATATGCCAGGCCGCCGGCCAGAAGTGCGGTGCTGAAAATCACCAGGGCCTGATAAGGCATCTTCCGAATAGAGATGACACGGTGCAGGTGCGCCAGCAACGTGCCAAATAGCCCGAAGCTGATCATTTGCGGACCCATCGGCATCGGCAAGCCGGGCGAACTGATAAGGTCGGCGGCAAAACCTATCGCAAACGATGTTATGATCGCGTCGGTGGAGTTGCAGTAAATGCAGAAGAAAACGAGCAGAATAAGCAGCAAATTAGGGCTGACGTTAAGATTTGCCAGGACGCTGGCTTGCAGAACGGTAACAAACAGGATCAGGACTGCAAAGCGAAACCACCGCATTTTTGATGTCCTTAATGAGCTGCTCTCGCGTCATATCGCGAAATGCAAACTCGGCTACTTTTGTGGATTCATCACGATAATTGTTACGTCGTTTAGCTGTTCTATATCGCAAACGGGCTCTACGATTATATCCCAAAGCACCGCACTTTCTCGGTTCCTTTCACAGTGATGCACTTTTCCTACAATCATAGGAACGCTCAAAAAACCTGCTTTTCTCGCGGCCAAAACCTCGGTGCCAATCTTGGGCTTGTACTTCATCATAGGTATTCTTGCCAGGTTGCCGCCGCTGCCGTGCATAAAGTGTTTTGTGCCGGCTATTTCGACCCCGATGGCGGACGCCGGGTTGGTGAACAGCTTGACGCGGGTGCCGCCGGAGGAGACATCGCTGACGGTTCCGATGATGCTGTTCTCGGCAAGAACGAATTGCCCCTCGGCCAGCTGGTGGTCTTTGCCTTTGTCGATAATGACCTCGCCGTGGGACCTGTCGATTGGGGCCGGATAGACCAGAGCACCGATGAGCTTGGCATTTCCGAGGGGGAATTTGTCGCGCAGGCCGGATAGCTTTTCAACTTCCTTCTCTTCTTGTCTTAGCCTTGCCTCGACGTTGGCACAGTAATTGAGCAACTCTCTGTACTGTCTGCGGGAGACAACATCCGTATTCTGAACTCGCCGGCGTGCGCGGACCGAAAGCGAGATGTTCTCGCCGATGCTCAAAGGCCAGTCAAAAATGCGAAGAAAAGCAAACTGAAAGTTGTTTGTCCATTCCGAGGGTGCGATGAGCAGGATGGACCCGGCCAACATAAACCAGGTGAACAACATTCGTCTGGAGACTTTGATTTGCTTTCTTGCCATATTCGTCACTCGTATCCCGTCCTCGGCAGGATACGACGATACTGAGTTGTCAATCGACCATATCTCTTAATCCCACCCGTATTCACTATGATCCATTGTATCCTTCCACAACTCCAGATTCTCCAGATAGACGCTGGTGCCGCGGGCCACGCAACTGAGGGGGTCCTCAACAATCTGGACCTTCAGTCCGGTTGCATTTGCAAGTACGGTATCCATTCCGCGGAGGAGTGAGCCGCCTCCGCAGATGTAAACTCCGTTGTCGATGAGGTCGGCAGCCAATTCCGGCTCGGCCTTCTCGAGTGTTGCGGTGACCGTATCTATGATTGTAGCGATGGGGTCGCGGAGGGATTCGCGGATCTCCTCGCTTGTTATGACAATTTTTCTGGGCAGGCCGGAGATGGTGTCTCTCCCGGCTATCTCCATCGTCAATTCCTCTTCGAGCGGGGCGGCTGAGCCGATCTGTATCTTGACCTTCTCCGCTCTCGCCTCGCCGATCAGAAGGTTGTAAGTCTTCTTCAAGTGATTTATGACCGCTTCATCCATATCGTCCCCGCCGATGCGAATCGACTCGGAGGTCGCGATATCGGCCAGGCTCATTATCGCCACTTCCGTCGTTCCGCCGCCGACATCCACTATCATTGACGCCGTCGGGTCCGTAATTGGCAGGCCCGCTCCGATACCCGCGGCCATCGGCTCATCCACCAGGTACACCTTGCGTGCTCCCGCGCGCTCGGCGCTGTCTATCACCGCGCGACGCTCGACCGCCGTAATACCGCTTGGGACCGCGATTACCACCCGTGGCCTGACCAGCCCGCCCCTGCCGTGAACCTTGCGGATGAAATAACCCAGCATCGCCTCGGTAATTTCAAAGTCGCTGATAACACCGTCTTTGAGCGGCCGTATCGCGCTAATCGAGCCGGGCGTCTTGCCCAGCATCTCGCGAGCAACCAGACCGACGGCCTCGCCGTTGTTTAAGACAATGTTGGTGCCTTTGCGAACCGCTACTACCGATGGTTCATTGAGGACGATACCTTTGTCGCGGACACAGACCAGCGTAGTGCATGTGCCGAGGTCGATACCCATATCCATACTGAACCAACCTAACACTGTGTCCAACACCACTTTCGACTCCTTTCTAAGTTTCAAAAAGGCTTATGCAAAATTGAAATTAGGCATATATTATTGCAGGAAATTGTTTTTTTTTCATTTCCTGCAATAATCAACTCAACTTCTTCTGGGACCAACGCCTACTGGTTGAAAGGGAAAAATCAAACAACGGATTTTTCCTCTTCAAAGTATGCCTAATCTCAATTTTGCAGAAGCCATCATTTGTTATGTAATAAAGAGCGGTATCGTCGATAGTGAATTGCTTAAGGGATTGTGAATATCACACCGTACTGTCTGTAGCACTCAATCAGCACGAATGCTGCCGTAGCCACTACTGCACCGCAGGCAACGGCAAGAATAACCGTATAAAGGTTATCCGGTATCTTTAGCTTCTTACCCTGAGCCTGTCCGTTAGGACTCATATATCAACCTCGCACTGCATAAAGGATTTCCATCTCGCGGTCTTCTCGCAAAATGGGACTCCGGTTTCGGTTATCCGTTTGGCAAAAACGCCTCCAGCCTCTCCGGGACCTTTCAACCATTCACTTTTCTTAAGAACCTATATTGGTACTCGCGTTATCACCGACTTTAGGCTGTTGCTTGGTAACGTCCATGAGTTCCAGAACGCCGACGGCTGTCTCGGCGTCAACGTGCAGAATCAGAATATCACAAATAAAGTCGTCTCCGCGGGTAACGTGGAACTTCATCTTTTCCTTCACGCCGTCGGCCGCTCCGATCGATATCTCGGCCATCTGATTCTTCAGGTCAAGCTGCTTTATCAATCCCTTCAGCCCGATACCCTTGACCTTCTCGCTCTCAGCAGGCGAGGGCGCCGGCGCCACTTGAGCTTGTTCTTTTCCGGGCGGCCGAGGAGGTGTCGAGGAGGTGACCGTCTTGCCGAATTGCCGAAACAACTGCACCAGCTTGGTCTGCAATTGAACCTTCTCGTTCTGCAGCTCCTTGGCGAGGCCCTCCAACTGCGCTATTATTGCCATCTTATCGAGCAGAGTGGCGGTGACCTCTTTGTTCTGGGTCTCCTGCTTGTCCCGTTCCGCCTCAACCTTGCGCAGCTCAGTTTGCGTGTTCTCCAGCAATCCCTGCCACTTGTCGTTGGTTACCTGGAGGTCCTTTACCGAAGCCGACCACGTATCTACGTTATTAAGAAGCCGGGACTTTTCCCTTTCTGCCTGATCGAGCTTGGCCTGCAAATCCCCAGCCTTTTGTTCAAGCGCGGCAATCGCGTCGTTCAACCGCCGCTTCAGCGCATCTGTATCCGCCTGCAATCTGTTGTAATCGTCCTTGGCTTCCTTCTCTTCCGCCTTTGCGCGTTGAACTTCGCTGTTGCGATCGCTCCATCTACCCTTCCAGTCCTGGGCATTTGCAACGTAAGTCACCACAATGCCGCACAGGAAAATTGACGATATCGTCAGCAGAACTATCAAGACTTTTGTAAGAGTGCTCACAGCCGGTTCCTTTCAGTAAATCTACCTCTTTTCCAACACACCCGATACCCCACAACAGGACAGCCGCAACACAAAAAGCCGTCTTCGCATAGGTCCTTTCTCACACAAAGCAGCAAAACGAGAGTCAAAGACCCCGACAATGCGTGCATATATTACAATTCTACGACTAAAACAGCCAAAGGTCAAGTCATTTTTGGGCCGTCATTTTGCAAAAAGTCCCAAAAATCACACCACCCGGCGACGGCCCAAATCAAAGCCTGCAACGCACAATCGGCAGGCAGAGGCTTGCGAACGTCTCATTTCTTCATTCCAGTCTGCAAAACGGCCTTTGCCGCCGCGAGCCGTACCGCTTGCGACTCATCGCTCAGAAGCTCCGGGACATATTTCGTCAGAGCAGGCGTCCTGATTTGACCGATCGCCAGGGCAGTGAGCACACAGACCCGTTCGCGGGCCCTTTTATCCATCCTCGCGGTGAGCTTCCTCTCGAAAACATCCAGAACTTCCGGCTCTCCGATCGGGTCCTCAAGCTTGCCGAGCTGCTCGGCGGCAATCAGGCGGACCTCCAAGACTTTGTCTTCAAGCATTGTAACGAGGGCATTCTTCGCCTCCGGGGTTTCAAGCGCACGCATCGCTCTTATCCCGGTAACTCTCACGTCGGCATAAACGCTCAGAAGCATCGTCCACAGCTTCGGATATATTCGGTCGTCGCCTAACATTGCTATTGACTCGGCCGCCTGATACACGACTTTGTCGTCTGAATCCTTGTTCCGCAACGCCCAGTACAATAACCTCAGGGCCTCTCTATCTCCGCTCTTGCCCAACAAGAAGGCGGCATTGGCTCGGAGCGTCTGATCACTGCTCGCTATCGCCCTGCGTAGAACCTCACGGTACTCGGGATGGCCCAGCTTGATCATCGCGTAAGAGGCCGCGATCTTCACGTTTGGATCTTCATCTCTGAGCAGTTGCCCTATCGAGCTGACCCCAAAGGAGTATTCCAAATCACCGACCGCCAGGGCCGCTGCAAATCTAACCGGCACAAACTCATCGCCCAACAACTGCTGCACTTTGGGCATCAATCTGGCTTGTCCGGTCTCTGCGACAACTTCGATGGCATTGACGCGTACGGACGGGTTCTTGTCGGCCAAAGCACGCAGAATTATCCGGTATGCCTCCAAAATGACGCTATTCGCATCCGACGACTTTGTTAGCTTGTCTGCGCCGGTTGTTCGCACGGACTCCTCGCACCCCAGGCCCAATATCGTTGCACAGGCAAAAAGCAGCATGACAAGCAAAACCTGCGCTTTGGCGCCTTTATTTGCTGTGCATTCCTTTAGCGTGTTTTCCATTTGACCTCCCTGACAAATCGGTCCCATATCTATAGACCCCCAACAGTTTCGCCAAAAGTGATACTATTATGAACAAAATGACGCAAGTTTCACAACAAAAATCCAGCCATTCGCCGTATTTGCTGAAAAAAGTTAGCCTTTTATCTATCGGCATTTTGTCGATAAACCATCCAGCCATAGCTTTTCTCGCCATCGCCCGGCTTGGAAGTGTACCGGCCATAAAGGTGTTTCTTATGTTTCCGAGGCTGTCGATTATGCAGCTTATCCCGGTGTTGACGCTCCGCACGACACAAAGCCTGTTCTCGACCGCCCTGAAGACGCAAATAGCGGCGTGCTGCGCCAGCTCGGCACTCGGGCGAACTTCGCCTGAATCCTCGTCAAATCTCACAAACCAGCCGTCGTTGCTTATATTGACGAGGAAGTCGAGGCGTTTGCGGCCCTTGCCATCGAGTGCGAATCTCCGGGCGATATAGGGCACGACGTCCTCGTAACAAATGATAACAGCGAACCTGTGCGACCGCCGGTCCTGGCCCGACCCGCCGGTCATTTGGAAAACGGTGTATTCGCTGCCGTAATCGAGCGAATAGTCGTAACTGTAAGGCGTAAACTTCATCAACACGTTGTAAAGCCACGGCAGGCTCCTCCTGAAGGGCAGCACCTCACCGAACGGAACCAAATGAATCTTGTCATACCGCCGCTCGTACTGCCGGCCGTCCGGCTTATAGAGAAATGCTGAATTGTACCTCTCGACCAGCTCGGTTTTTGAATCGTCCGGTATGCCCCCGTACGCCCCAACCAGCAAGAAAGCTCTATCTTTCGCGTGCTCCCGCAGGGCCTCGTCCAAGGCCCTCCATGGATGCGAAGAATCCAGAATCTCCAGCACCTCGCGGTTCAACGTCGCCTGGACCATTGTTTCCGGCCAGACGATAAGTTCGGCGCCGGCTCGGGCGGCGGCCTTGCTATGCTCCATCAGGGGGGCGAATATCTTCTCGCCTTGCTCAAAGGTCTTCTTGACCGATTGCGGGACGTTTGACTGGAGTGAGGCGACGACGGGACCGGGCTTGATGTATTTATCGGACTGAGCTATCCGCCATCGCCCGTAGAGAACCGCTGCAACGATGGTGATCCCGACCACTGCGACCTTCCAGAGAATTGTCATCCTGAGCAAAGCGAAGAATCTTGGTATAGTCAGCAACAGACTGGACCCTTCGCTGCGCTCAGGGTGACAGGAAAGAGCGGTGATAATCAGCTCGGCGAGCAGTCCGTTGACCATGGCAATCAAGAACGAGACCCCCCCTGCCCCGAATATGTCGGCTATCTGGATGATTGTAATATTGCGATACTGGCTGTGCCCCAACAACCGCCACAGAAACCCGCCTAAAAAGAGGCCCTGCATCCGCTCGATACCGACGATCAGTACGGCTGCGGCGAGGAACAACGGGACCTTTTTCGTCCTGCAGTAACGCAAAGACAGCGCGAGAATCGGCCAGAGCAGGGCGGTGTAGAGGCAGAAAACGATCCAGCCCACGATGGTTATGGGGGCCACCCAGTAGAGGTTGGCGAGCCAGTAGGCCAGGGAAACCAGGTAGGCGGCGAGGGCCAGGGAACGCGGTTTGGCCCGCGCCGAACAGGCGAGAATGAAGGGCACCATCGATACCCACGCCAGAGGCGCCCAGCCAACCGGCGGGTGAATGACCGTCAAAATCACCGCGGAGGCGAAAAAGGACAGGCTAAGGGGTAAAGCGGCCTTTATCGCGGACAATACACGGGCAGGATGCCCGTGCCACTTAGCTTTGTCATTCGGCGTTTCAATCGGCTACATCCCCCAAAGCGGACACAATCTCGACCGGAGTATAGCGTTTATTGTTGTTCATTCGCACGGTTAGTTGATTTGCAAAGAGTTTCAATAGATTCTTGTCGGCGGCGATTTCCTTTATGGGCGCTTTCATATCATAAGAAAGCCGCTTCAGCTCACTTAGCTCGGTGGGACTGAGGAACGAGTTGCCTGCCTTGTGCGGGGGGAGCTTTTTGAGTTCGGCCAGGCGTGTATTTGTGTTTTCGACGTATTTTTCGGATATTTCGACGCCCACGTAATTTCTGGCGAGCTGATATGCCACGGCGGGGGTGGTCCCCGAGCCGCTGAAAGGGTCGAGGACGCAATCGCCTGAGTTCGAGCTAACGGCGACAATGCGCGCCAGGAGGCTCTCGGGCATCTGGCAGGGGTGCCAGCACTGGCGTTCTTTGAATGTGCCGCAGACACGGGGGAACTCGTCCCAGACGTCGTTAGGCATCTTGCCTTTCGGATTCGCCCGTCTGTCATTGTAGATTAACTGCCGGTCCGACGGGACGCGGACGGCGTGATCGTTGAAAGTGAACTTGTCTTTGTCCTTGACGAAGTAAAAGATGTGGGTGTGTGCGCGGGCGAATTTGCTTTTGGTTTGCTGGCCGAAGGTGTAGTGCCAGATTACCCAGTTTCGCATAAAAAGGCCCAGATCGTCGGCAATTACTTTGACGTTCGCGGCATATTCGTCGCCTATGGCTACATAAAACGAGCCATTTGCTTTCAGGACGTTTTTGCAGACGCTCATCCACTCTTTTGTCCAGGCGATGTAGTTTTTCTTTTTGACCTTGTCGTAGTATTTGTCGTACTTGTAGCCAATATTAAATGGCGGGTCGGCAAAGATGAGGTCTGCGAAGGGCTCGGCAACCTTAGCCAGGACCTCTATGCAGTCCCCGCATATTATCGTGTTCAGCAATTTAGACATAAGAATGTGATACCCAGTGGGCCAGATGCTCTGCCGTCGTGGCAACCTGTTATCTTCATTGTTTGTTGATCAAGGCGATAACGGCATTGACAAATTCTTGTGCACGGAGCAGTTCTTGTTCGACATCCTGCTTATCGAGATCCACCCAGTCGGCGTAATCGCTCTCGATGCGGCTGTCAAAGATGCGGGAATAGAATTTACCCATATCAACAGAAATCAGGCCTGGTTTTACAAAGTTCCCATTAAATAACGCAATGACGCCGCTATGCTTGCTGCTGGACAAGTTCCGTGTGAGTAGAAGCGCTGCAACGACGTAAAAACAGGCGTAGTAAATCCGGTTGGCGGCACCGTACGGATGACCGGTTTCAAGCATTACCTTCGCTTCGGCCAGGGTCTCTTGAGCCCTACTGATTTTGTACTGGATTAGGTCTTGGCGGCCGTTGGTCATGGAACCTGAATTCCTTCCTTGTGGATAACTTTGTAAAGGGGCGTAGCCCGCGAGATCGGAGAATTCCACGCATCGCAACTTCGTACAATAGTGCTTATCACTGAATCTTCCGCCAGGCTGATATCATAAAGCATATCACGGATAATTCGTTTTGTTGCTGCCGTAACATCTTCATTTAGTAAAACAAGCAAATCAATATCTGATTCGGGGTCGGCCTGGCCGCGTGCTTGTGAACCGTACAGCACGATTTCAGCACGGGGATACTTTGCGCGTATTGCGTCCCGGCAACGAAGGAGGACCTCTTTGGCGTGTGATTCCAACAGTTTCTCTTTGTCGGCTAAATCATGCATGTATCCAGTCTATTGTATCCCGCTGCTCTTTACAAGGTGCTCGTTCATTTTTAGCGTGGTTTGATTACCTTTTGTTCTTTGAAGACTTTTCCGGTCAGGTAGTCGGTGAATTCGACCTTTACGGTCAGCGGCTCGGTGGGGTCTTTGACCTTGCCGGCGATGTTGAATGTCAATCTGTAGTTTGTGGTCATCAGGGTGGCAAACCAGAGCTTCTTGAGCTCGCCCGGCTTTACCTGCCAGGCGCCGAGCTTTGCCTCGCCGGCCTGATTGTTGAGGTCCCAGAGCTCCACCTCCACCTCGCCGGCGGCCTTTATGAGATCGCCGTCGGCATCGATGGGCTGGATATAGACGATGAGCTTTTCCTTTTTGCCGTCTTCGTCTTTGTCGTAAAGATTCGTGTATTTGGCGATTTTGATTTGTTCCAAACGGTAAAGGTTCTCGCCCTTGACGTTTTCGGGCAGTCCGGAGAGGACTTTCTTTTGTTTCTCGAGTTGTTCCTTCTCGGCCTCGACCTGTGCGATTTGTTCCTGGAGTTGAGCCTTTTCGTCGGTCAATCGGCTGATCTCATCGAGCAGCGGCAGCCCTTTGTCCGGGCCGCAGCCTGCAACACCGGCAAGCAGGCATCCCGTCAGGAATGCCCTGAGCATAATCGAAGGGATAATTGTTATCGCTTTCACTTGTGCAGACCCTTTTTCCAATTGATTATTGGTAAATGATTGTTGCTTACACACGCCCTTTTGCCCCTGTTGGCTACTGATCTTGATCTTCCCGCTGCTGTTTGACGATTTCGGGGGCTTTTTGCAATATTCTGTCGGCCAATCCATATTCGATTGCCTCGGCTGCGTCGAGCCAGAGATTTCGGTCACAGTCTTTTTCGACCTTCTTGCTACTTTGCCCTGTATGTTTGGCCAGTATATCATAAAGCCGGGTGCGAAGGCGCAGTATTTCCTGCGCTTCGATATCGAGGTCGGTGGCCGGGCCGATCAATTGGCCGGGGATGAGCGGCTGGTGCAGAAGGATCCTGTTGTTTGCCAGCAGAAACCGCTTGTCCGCCCTGCCGCCGGCCAGCAACAGCGCCGCCATACTTGCCGCCTGGCCGACGCAGTACGTTGCAACGTCACAGCGTAAGAACTGCATCGTGTCATAGACTGCAAGGCCTGCGGTGATCGAGCCGCCGGGCGAATTGATGTAGAAGTGGATATCGGTCTTCGTGTCTTCATTGCTCAGAAACAACATCTGGGCGATTATCAAGTTGGCCGTTGCATCGTCAAGCGCCCCGCCGAGAAAGACTATTCTATCTTTGAGCAGTCGCGAGTAAATGTCGTACGCACGCTCGGTTCGACCGCTTTTCTCAATTACTATCGG
>CAYWOD010000083.1:0-14175 GCA_964459805.1 uncultured Pirellulales bacterium | reverse complement strand
GGGGATGGCTAAGCCGAAAGCGACCCGCTTAATCGCAGAATTGACCGAAACGTAACCTGTTATACTCGCCGCAGCCTATTCGCCGGGCGAGGGCGTAGCTGCCGTCCAGTTGTTCGGGTCGTTGCCGTAGAGCTCGGGCCATATCCTTGTCAGCGAATAACCGCCGCCGTCCGCCTCCGTAGGCCACAGGTCCACGCCGCCGGGGCGATCCTGCGGATGTGAGCCGTCACTGTAATTGACCCTGTCAACGCGGATGTAATAGCGCGTGCCGGATGTATCCACGTCGCCCGGCATCGAAAGCTCCACCTTCTCGCCGCCGTTGCTCAGCTTACCACTGTACGGACCAAGTATTGGAACGTCAAACGGCGGAATGCCGTACTGAGCCAGATAGGCCGTCATATCCTTCACCACTAACAGGCGCCCGCCCGCAGGTATCACGATACCGCGCACCGCTGCGAAGGTATAGTCGATCCCGTCCATAAACTTCCACGGCTCATTCGCATCGGAATCATACAGCGGCACATCGATAGCCCCGATGTTATGCAGCTCAATATACTCTTGATTCTGATTGTCGAATTGCGGGTTGTACATAATCTCGCTGATGACTATCGGGCCGACCTTCGGATAGGCGTTGGGCAGCCACGGCGTCGCAACGCTCATCGCAACGAAGTTATAGTTGCCGGTGCTCCTCTTGAAGTACCTCCCGAAGGATAGACCCGCCCCCAGAGGATCCGTTGCCGAAGCGCCGAAGTCTTCCACATCGCGGTACCCCGTCAAAATGTCTCCCTCGCCCGAGCTCAGGCACGCCTGCTCACCGTTCTCACTCAAACCAAAACCGATCAAGCGTCCGGCGTCCGCACTGGCCTCGCCGAAATTCCCATCCTCATAAAAGACCAGATATTCGTTCGCATCAATCTTCGTCCCATCGGCTATTCTGTATTTCTTCAGCACCGAAGTACTGTCACTGAGATACCAGCCGCCGATATCAATCTCGGCGCCGGTCGTGTTATGCAGCTCAATCCAGTCCGCTGCCTCAGAGTGTGCCAGCACCTCGTTAATCACTACAGCCCCCGGATCGGGCAGTATCCCGCTGTCGTCCCAGCCGGGCGAGCCGCCAACGTATGCACTTGAACGCCAGGAATTCTTCTCGTCCCAACTCTCAAGCTCGCCGTTACTCGCGTCCCTTATGGTAAGAGAGAAGCCTTCCTCGTCGGTAATCTTATACCAATCGTCGTCGTAGTCGAACTCCAAGATGGTGCTGTTCGTCGAATCCTCCAGCTTTATGTTCTCGCCCGCATTGCCGAGACTCCCGGTATATGCACCCGGCGCAATGTTCATATCACCGGTATCATACCTCGAAGCAAACGCGCCCCTGTTCTTGACAATCATCATATAGTCGCCCGGACCGAGATAAAGATTGCCACCGGCCGCAAACCCGTAATATATGCCCTTTGTGAGCTTGACCTCGTCGAGCAGCAGCGCCCCGGCCCCGATGTTCTTTAGCTCGACGTATTCGTATTCCTCTTCGTTGTAAGCCCCGCCGTGGGCCGGATGATACATAATCTCCGTTATCCTCAGATAACGCTGCTGGTCGCTCGGATTGCCGGGGTAACTAAAAGTGTCAACCACCGCACCCTGTTTATTTACCAGCTCCACGGTCTCGCCCCAGCTTGACAGATGGCCCTTATAGTTGCCCTGAACGAACCGTCCTTGCCCGCCCCTCGGACTGCTCTCCCTGGTGCGAAAGGCCGCCGAGTTCGGACTGACGTACAGGCTCCCGCCCGCCACAATCACGGTCCCCGGCAGGAACGTGTGCTCCACCCCACCGGCGAATCTCCAGCCGGAGATGTCCGCGGCATACGCATTGGGGTTGATAAGCTCTATATACTCCTCGTCCTGGTTGCGAGAGGCCGGGTTGTATTCATAACTGCCGAAGTTGATCGTCGCGTTCGCCGGCTGAGCATTGGGAATCTCCGCTGAGAACGAATTGGCAATAGAATAAGCGCCGGCGTTATCCACGTTGTGCGTCACAAACAAGTGCGTCCGCCTCACACCCACGTAATCGTTCTTGAGCATGCTGATAGCGTACGAGAACGACTGGTCCCTGATGTATCCGCCCTGGCCTCCCCAGTCCCACGGATCGGCCCACTTGGCATAATCCAGCGCGACCTCCGGCCCCATTTGCGCCGCTAATTTGTCCACCCGCTGTTCAATAAACAGCTCAGAGTACGGCGTGCCGAGCGGCTTGATAAACTCGTCCATAACCGTACGGAGCCGACGCCTGAACATCTCACGAACGGTCGCATCGTTCAGCAGTGCGTCAATGAGTTTGTTCCAGTGCCGGTTCCATTCCTGGCAGTCCGCTCTGCCGATGAAAGGATGAGATGGTTTGACGTCTGTCGGCCTGCCGGGCACCTGGTCGTCGGCGGCGTAGATATAATCGTGGTATGATGATCCCGTCCAGTTCGATCCCCAGGACAGGTCATTGTCCCACGGCATAAAGAGCCACTCCCCCGACCCGTCGGAATCCCGATACAGATAATGGTTCTTATGCGGATGGTCGTTCTGATGCACAAGCACCGTCGCCGCGAGATAATTCAGCGTAAGAGGCAGATTGACCTGGTCGAAGATATTGTTGTGCAGTGTTGTGCCGCTCGTGTTGTTGATAGCGCTGCAAAAGCTGTCCAGATCACTCCTGCCCTCCCACCGGCGGGTCTTCTTCTCAGCCGAACCGCCCACGTTAAACGTGTTGTACATCTTGTAAAGCGCGCCGTCCGGGTCCAGCCCTTCACGCTCGAGCAGCTCTTCTTCCGGCTCCTCAATGAAGACCAGTACACCGTGAAACTGCCCGTTGCGCTGCGCACGCACCGGGAATGACTCGCTGCCCGGACAGCCGCACCAGTCGTACCCCTCAAATGCAAGATTCTGCCGAATATATGCCTTGTCGCTGTACGTGCTGTTCAAATTGAATTCATTGACGCGAGGCGCATCCGGACTGTATCTAAACTTGTAACCGCGGTTGAAAAGGAACTTGAAATGTTTCTTGGGCTTGTTCTCTGTGCTGCCGCCGCGAATGTGGATCTCAATATTGTCGTAGAACTCGCCGTTGTAGTAAAGTGAGCACCGCGTCCCGCCCGTCGTCTCGGAAGCGCCGACGTTCTCCACGAACCATTCCATCAAAACCATTTGCGTATCTATCGATGGATTAGCTGTAACCGTCCCGTAATACTGCGGCGAATTGTCGGGATAGGGAAACAGCGGATTGCGCGACGTTTGATTTTCGATGTCTTCGCTGGTAACATACCAGCGAACCATCTCTCCCGCCCCCAATGTACGGCTTGAAATAGCCGCTCCGTACACGCCATCGCCGGCCTCGCCGTCACCGTGGGCGCCGTCGTCGTACATCGCCTCCGCCGATTCGCGGCCGTACATCACACGATAATGCAGCGTTACCGACTTAACAGGATTGAATGTCTCCCTGATCTCAGCCGTGATACTCACTGCTTCGTTATTTGCCGGGCGAGGCGGGTCCTTCGTAACGTTGTAGATCGCCGGGCCGAGATTCGCCATAGTGCCCCCGTTGACCCCGCCCGGACTCGGAGCCATAAAATAACCCTCAAGAACCGAGTTGACGTCGATAACCTCCGTCCTGCTTCCAACCAGCTTCGGCAATATCAACATATCAGAGCTGCTCGTCCGCCAGTTCAGCCCGTGAATCGCCAGCACGTTATCACCGACCTGAAGAAGATTCTTTTGCGCAGTAATATCGTGCAGTTCAAAATTGTCGGCCGCAGCGTCACTGCAGTTGCCGGTGGCGCCGGAATTCCAGCTCAGATTACCCACGTCGGCCAGGGCGCTTGCCTCAGGAATCAGGTGCCCGTTGAGATAAGTCACAAAGCCGTCGTCCCGTTTTATATAAAGCGTCAGCGTATCGAAATTCACAAGCTCGGTAATCTCGAATGGTATCCGTATGTAAACCGTCTCGTTGACGTTTCGCATCTCGCCAACGTTAAGATTGATCAGATAGTTGTAGTCGCCTTGCGTGTCGTATCCGACGCCCGTCGTATTGCTCTTCCAGCCCGAATCGCTAAATTCAACCTCCGTCCAGTTCAAGCCAAGCGTCCCGTCCGCGGGAATAAGCGCCTTCGCCGGCGCATACTCAGGCACCAGCACCGTCTCTATGCTCAGCCCGGCATTGTCACTGAGCCCGTAGGAAATGTCCACGAATTCGGGCGGATATTCGTCGTAGCTGTGCGCTATCGTCTCGCCGTCCGGATAGACAAGGGCAAGAAACTCCCCGCCGGCCTGCAGCTCGAAATTCGTGTGCAGCTCACTGTCCGGGTCGCGGCGGTTCTTGCCCGAAGCAAAAACCAACTTGTATTCGTCTGAGCCAATTTCGACCGCCGGAAACTCCCATTTCATCAAATCGTTGACGTCGTCCGTAAGATACCAGTCGCCCAGATTGATGGCCTCTGACGTCGGATTGTGAATCTCGATCCAGTCGCAAGCCTCACCGTCCTCGTCCTCCAGCATCCTGTCGTTCGAGGCCATAAACTCGCTTATAACAAGACTCGTCCCTTCGGCCCCCCAGTTCTCCGCCAGCAGCGAAAAATCAACTATATTGACGCCGTTGTTGCCGGTGAAGTCGGCGGAATTGTTGGCGTCCGCCAGCCATTGCTCCGCAAAGAGTTGAACGTCCTTGAAATCAACCTTGCAGTTCCTGTTCAGGTCCCCTGTCGGGCAGTCCGCGCTCACAGGGCCGACCAATAGCACCACCAGTGTCATGGCAGCCAACAGGACCATTGGACATTTGAGCATCTTACATTTCCTTCGTAGTGGACCTTACATTCTAATCGCACTCGCAACATTGCTATTCAACTCTCACTTGTCCGTTTATGGCGGAGCGCCGCAAGGCCGCCACGATGCAGCACAGCACAACCGCCGATAACACGACCAGTGCCATCACCTTTTCAATTCTTGGACATTTCATCAAGTGGTGTCCCATTCTCCTGTCTATTTCTTGCTTGCCAAGCCTTATCTATTTTAACATATATCGGCCCTTTACGTCAACAAGCTTTCCTTGAACGCAAAAAGACATGTGTGTACCCATCCTCCGCAGGTACGGACACCCCGCCCGTTACTGCAATAATCAACTGATCTACCCCCGCCAAGGCCGCTCCCTGCTCAGGCCTTTCGTCAGGATATTCTTGGCGATAATGACCTGCGTCCGCTTATTCTCTCTGATACGATCAGTCATTCCTTTTCTAATATCTCGACCGTCTTGTCGCCAATGAACGTAACATCTTCTTTCAAACCCTTGGCGGTCTGACAGCCGATTACTGAAAGCACCACAGCGATGAATGCAACTAAGAGAAGCATTTTCTTAACCATTTTCGCAGACTCCTCGTAAAACCTTCAAAAGCCGTCAAAATTCGGCAACATCGACGCCTGATTTTAGAAACAGATAGTACAGCCGCCCCTCCTGATATGTCTGCCCCGCCAGCGTCCCGGCCGTATCGCCCACGCCCATATAAACATCGCACCGCCCCGCAGCGCGTATCGCTCCGCCCGTATCCTGGTCCAGCGCAAAGCCGCTGTAAGGCTGATTCACCGCCCGGCCCCCCATCGCCCGCGGCAATGTAGTCGATATGAACGCAAGACACCCCCGCGGAAAGATCGACTTGTCCGTGGCGATCGTTCGCATCGGCGTTACCCACTCGTTAAGGCTGCCCCGCGGCTCACCGTCCTCGGCCCTGAAAAACACAAATCGCGGGTTCCGACGAACGTACGTATCTACCTCATCAGCGTTTGCCTTGAAATAATCGATCATCGCCGAGAGGCTGAGCTGGTCCGACTGTATCCGCCCGTCCCTGACCAGCTCCCGCCCGACGCTGCGATACTCATGCCCGTTATTGGCAGCATAGCCGACGGTCATCAGTTGACCGTTCGGCAGTCTTATCTTGGCCGAGCCCTGAACGTGCGCGATATATGACTCGAAGGCATCGCTCAGCCATATCAGCTCCTTGCCCCTGAGAATCCGCGCCGCCTCAATCACGGCCCGCACAGGATAAGGCGTTATCCGCCCGTCCGAAGTCTGCCGTCCTAATATCGCTCCGTCAGGCCCTTTCACCAGATCGTCAGGCTGCTTGTACAGCGGATATCGAAACTCCTCCGTCCGGACCTGCGAACCGGCGAAAATCGGCGTATAATAACCCGTGAACAGCACCGTCCCCACGTCGTCACAGCCCACCGATATATAAACGTCGAATTTCTCCCGAATAGCCTGATTCAACTGCCTGCCCCGCAAACCCGAATCCAGCAGGTCCCCGAACGCCTCCAGGCTCTCGACCGCACGGGCGTGCGTTATCTCCCCCGAAGGAAAGAATCCCCTCGCCGACGGCTTGCTCAGATAGCTCAAGCTGTTCCCCGCAGCCTCCAGCAAGTCCTTCAAATCAAGGCACGCCATCGTGAAATCCGGAATCTCAGCAGGGTCCGTTATCTTACGCAACGCATGCGCTCCCGGCGGCAATGCCCGGTCGTAAGGAGTCTTGATCTGCTCGGGGTGGGTCCTGCACCCGAAAAAAAACGCCCAAAACAAGAGAAGTGCTGAAAGAAGAATTTTCCTTGCCATTTTCAAACTCCGTAATCTACTAACCGAATTCCTTCCTTCCATCAACAGCAGCCTCACAAACTACCGCCTGATATATTACTCGGCTTTTCTCCGATTTTGTCAATAATATTTCAGAACAACTTTTCCCGCGGACCCTCTCTTGCTTGAGCGCAGCGTGCCCTGAGTCCAAACGAAAGGTCGAAGGGGAAGAAGCTCTGTTTAGCCTCCGGTTCTACTGCAGGTTTGACTTACAAAACCGCACTCGACAGACTACCAGCCTCCCCCCTGACTACCTGATGCCCCGGACCACCTGACAGTCCAAGCCCGCCCGATGCCCGCTATCGCGGCTCGACGTTCAAATCCTGATACTCTGATCCCCTTTCCGTCCTCCGCCCTCTGTACCCGCTCTGCTGATACCCTCGCCTCGAATCGTAAGGTCCCGTCCGACCGCCACTCGGCAAGCTTTCGGTCTCTTGTGAATCCCTGCTCTGGCTCTGTATCCTCTCTAAAAGCCTCCCAAGCCGCACCTGCCTGGCCAGCAGCACCCCGTCAATCGTCGCCGTAGTCTTCTTAGCGCCCCCCGCAACCGCCGGCTTCCGTATCGAATAAAGCTGCACCGCAATCCGCTTGTGCACGCTCTTCACCAGCCCCAGCTTGTTCTCGGCTGTAGCCTGCAGCCACTCCTGCATCTCCACCTTGTTCTGGTCCACCACACCCATCGACACCATCCCCCCGCCCCCATACGGACCGGCCCCTCTCCCATAGTCCTCGTATCCGTCATATAGCTCCTGCCCTCCTGAATATAGATCCTGTCCCCTTGTATCTTCGGCCGTCTCTTCCTCTTCCCTCGCCGGTCGTCTCCTCGTTCGCCCGCCTGTCGAGTACCTTTGTCTGTCCCCGCCGTACCTGCTCGACCTCCGACCCCCCGGCTGGGCAACCTGTTGGCTCGTGGCCCGAGTATCCTCTGCCATCCTTTTGGCAAGTCCCGCATACCGCTTCGCCCTCTCTAACAACAGCTTCTCAATCGCAGCGGTAGTCTTTACCGCCTTCTCTGCCGCCGCAACCTTGCGAATCAAATTAATCTCCGCCCTTTCCTGAGCGTGCACCTCCTTGGCCAGCTTCGCCTTGTTGTCAACACCCTTCTTTAACCACTCAACCACCTCATATCGGCTCCTGCGATCCACCCTCCCAAGCTCTGCTTCCAGCCCTGCAAACTCCTTGATCTTCGCCTTCACCGCATTCGCATCGACCACCATATTCGGCTCAGTACGCGCCACCGCGCCACCGCTGCGTTTTCCACCCAGCAGACTCCGCCACAGACTCTGCCCAATCCCCGAACGCCTGCCTCCGACCGCCCGCCTGCTCAATAGTTCAACGACTTGATTATGACCTTTCGCCTTTGCCATCGCCGACGCAGTTCCACCCGTAAGGTTTCTCGCACCCACGTCGGCGCCGCCGGAGACAAGCACCTCGCACACATCGTAATGCCCGAACCAGGCCGCGTAATGCAACGGCCGGTTACCGTTGTGGTCCTGCGCATTGACATCAGCACCCCCGCGAATAAGAAGCTCAGCCACCTCTTTGTGCCCCTTCCGGGCCGCATAAAACAAAGCCGCATACCCCGTCATATCCTTCGCGTTGACGTCGGTACCACTCGATATGTGCAATTTCACCTGCCCCACGTCGCCGGCCATAGCAGCCTCGTGCAGCGATTTGCTCGGCTTCTGCAGCCCCGTCCCGGCAGTAGGTCTCCCACTACCCGTCTGCCCTGCCGCCACTTGCGCTCCTTCAACAGGCCAGAAAACCTGGTCGCCACCCTTGCCTTCTCTACCCCAACTGCTCCTGGTCCCGCCGTCGTCGTCACAATCCGCCGCATAACTGTACAGCATAAAATCGACGCCGAGTGGCTTATACACAAACCCGCTCCCGCTGAAAGGATCACTCGGCACGGCCGTCAGATACCCCGCCGAGACAAGCTCATCAAGTCTCGCAGGCGCCCGCCCCCTATCAGCTTTGTAATGCAACACCGCCAGAGTCGTAATCAGAGCGTCTTTCCATGCCCTGTTCCGGCTGTATATCTCCCCAACTCTTCCGACCGCCGGGCAAAGTAAACCAACCAGAGCATTCTCCTGCGCAATTCTTTCAAACTCTTTATCAGGGTCAATCCCCTCGGCCTTCCATTGCCACGGAGTCTTCAGAGCCAATGAATCAAAGTACCCAAACACTTTTTCTACCGTCTCTGTCGTCTGGCGTCGGCTAAGATTTGCCTGCAAAATCGCCCCCGCCCCGCTTCCCGTTCCAAGGCCGGCATTTTGAAACAGCCGCTCAACGGACGGCTTATGTATCCGCCCATCGCCTCTCCCGTCATCCGTGAATACTCTCTGAATGATGTCCAACATCATGAACTTCTCGGCCCGCAGATTGGGTTTGAAATTCTCATCTCTCGAAAGCTGCTCGATTTGCCTCTGCAAACCTTCAAGAACCACTCTATCCGGTCTTGTCCTGTCAAGAATCTCAAATGTGGTATGCAGAGCTTTGGCCCGGATCGCTAACCCCACCAACTGCCCAATCAAAACAGGCGAGTCACTCAAATGCACGCCCAAACCATAGCATGTTACGACATCCGTCATGGCCCTATCGAAATCACCCTCCTCCGCCGCCAGTTTCGCACGCCCGGCAATTGCAGATGTAAGCTGCCTGAACTCAGCCAATTTGGGCATTAGAATTCCCATCGCTGTCCCGTCTTTAGAAGAGTGCCGGACCCAATAATACGGCCTTTTTGCTCCGATCTCCAATTGCGCCATCGCTTGCGAGTTCGACCGCAACCACTGTCTGAGCACGCCTTGTTCTCTGACAGAGAGATCGCCAGGCCAGCCCTCCCTGCTGAGCTTCGTCTGTTCTTCTGTCCCCTCAACGCATAACTCGATAGCCTTTTGATAAAAAGGTGCCGCGTTGAGGGTCTCAGCCCTGCCCGCGCCGGCAAGCTCGTTTATCTTGCCAACGTAATCGACCCTGGGACTTGGCACTTCCGCTCCCTGCCCCACCCGCGCAGCCCCGGCCGTCAGACCCGAACACGCCACCAAGAAAATTGCCATCGAAATAGCCAACCGTTTCACGATATGGCCCTCCAAAACATAACTGTCAAGAATTCACTTAACTGCCAACCGTATCCTGCACAACTACCCGCAGATATAAGCATTATACACCAAATCCCCAGCTCCTTCCGCTAAAATCACAAAATTCCCCCTCTACGGGTGCCCGTCACGTTTGTAGGTGGATTTTTTAGCCCTTTACCTTCAATTTTCCGTCAATAATAGCTGCTACCCCTTTGTCATTCCCGCGAAAGCGGGAATCCACGCTTTTGAGCAAGTACCCAGATGTGAATAAGGCCAAATAACCCGCTTTTGTGCCTACAAAGATGACGTGCCCCCCCTCTACGGAATTGGTTCGCCATTCCCGTTTGCCGGCAAATCCCGCCCACCCGGCTACCTAAGGTTTCGCTCTCGATCCTTGCCTACTTTTCAAGTAGGTCGCCGCAGGCCACCCCGATCCTCTCAGTGATATTGTCGAACTCATCTAAGGAGTGGAATTCGATGATTATCTTACCCCTTTGCCCGTTCTTGCGCGTTTCGATCGTTACGCGCGCGCCAAGCTGATTGGTGAGCTTGTCTTGCAAGTCGAGGATATGGGCAGGCTTCGCTCGGGCTGCTGTCCTGGCCTCATCGCTGCCGGTTAGGTACTTTCGCACGAGCCGCTCGACCTCACGAACACTCAGCCGCCCTGCCATCGCCCGATTGGCGAGCTTGCGCCGGAGCTCATCCGTCGGCAGACCGAGAATGGCCCGTGCGTGCCCCATACTGAGCTGCCCGCCGGCCAACATCTGCTTAATCTCCTCCGGTAAGTCCAGCAAGCGCAAATAGTTAGCTACAACCGACCGATCTTCACCCAGCCGCTCAGCCGCCTCGGCCTGGGTCAAAGAAAACGCGCCAACGTAACTCTGGTACGCCTTGGCACGCTCGATAGGATTGAGGTCGGCCCGGTGGATATTCTCCACGAGCGACCACTCGTACATTTGCTCATCGCTGGCCGGACGCACCAGCGCAGGTATCGTAGTCATCGCGGCTATCTGGGCCGCCTTCAACCGACGCTCTCCGGCGATCAGCTCGTATCCCGAACCCGCGGGACGAACCACAATAGGTTGGATTACGCCGTTGGCCCTTATCGATTCGGCCAGCTCCACCAACTGTGCTTCATCCCACACCGTCCGTGCCTGATGGGGATTCGGCGATACGGAAATGATGTCTATCTCCCGGAGTGAATCACGTAACTCCTTGTCCGGCGGAAAGTTACGTACCCCCGTCGGCTCGAGGCGCACCCGCCCAGCTTCATTCGGATTGGATATTATCGGACTTAGCAGAGATTGCAGCCCCCTGCCGAGGTGTTTTGGTTTTTCTCTTTTTCGTTCGGCCATTGGTACACTCCTTTAGAACGTATGATACGGATCCTTCCTATTTTAACACATTCGCAACCATCCTGGAATGTTTGTACAAATTGTACTTCGGCATTTTTCCCGGGCTTTCTGTAACATTGCGGCACCGGAAAAGCCGTTTTTGGCAAAAAAGTTTCACGTGAAACACTAAAAACCTGACCCGTTTTGCCCCGGCAGCCAAAGCTTTGGATTCTTCCGAAGCCCCCTGACAAGGTCCTGGTGCGACTGCCGGCTCCTGTGGCAGGGGGGTCCTCGGCCCAGGCACCGGGTGGATATCCGTTCAGCCTGAGAAGGGGGGCATAATCCGGCAATGGCTTTTCGGTCCGACTTGGGACATTCTTGTAGCCCTGCGCGGGATCAGGTTCAAGGACGGCCCGGCAAGGCTGTTCCTCTCAGGCGAGCATCTCCGCTCGGCAGCCGCGGGATGGCCGGCACACGCGGCGAGAATCCCGTCCTGCGCGACGCCACTGGCAATCCCAAAGTGCTGCCTGCTACGGGAAGTGAATATGCCGCAGGGCCCCAATAGAACGACAGGCCAATTGCAGCCGCCGTTTATCCATAGCTCTCGGCTCCAGTTTCTTGCAGAGCTTCTCAGCAGCCAGTAGGTGGCGGGCAGGGCGCAATTGTTCCACGTGAAACAGCGAACGACAAAAGCAGGGGGGCGCCGGCCAATCCAGTTGAAGGACAGGCGGGGCACATCCCACGGCAATCGCATTGAAATTGAAACTGTTCGATCTTCATTTATGTTTCAAAACAACCCCACCCCCAACAGAGCCACGACCGTAAGGGAGTGTGTCAATAACGCTTAATCGCCAAAAAACGCCGATCTCTTTTTAATGCAATTGCCCTGGGGCACATCCCCGCTGTCCGCTTGGGTCGGGACAGCTTTTTGGGCACAGGGCGCAGAAAAGAGGTGAAAATGCAGGAAATTTGGGCCCGGGGTTTGTTATAAGTTTATCATACATAGCATAGGTCCGATAACAAAGGCCGAGGCATGCGGTTGCCTGGAGTGTAAGTGCTTATACAGGCAAGAGTTAGACGTGCTGGTGTATGTATGCAAAAGCGTGCGGGGTTGAATGCAGCCAGTTTTGAGTTCTTAGCGGTTAGGTCCCCGATGGATCGGGATTTTCGCTCCAATTTGATATTGCTAATGAATCTTTCATGATTTACTATTTCTTGAGATAGGCTGGGTAAGCTTGGTACGGTGCTTTCGCTTTTGGGCCGGTGCGAACAAGCTGGATGAACGAACTATGGAAGGAGGCCGATTATGGGAAATGTAACACGTCGAGAATTTATGAAGGGTTCGTTGCCGGTGGGTGTCGCGGCGGCGGCGCCGTTTTCGCCGGTACAGGGAGCGAACGATGATAACAGTCAGTTGCGCGGTCCGATTGGTCGCCTGGCCGACAGTGAGAGACCGGCCGGGGTGAATTACGATATGTGGCTCGGCCCGGCGCCGAACCGGCCTTTCAACCGGAATCGATTCCACTATAAGTGGCACTGGTTCTGGGACTACGGGACCGGCGATACGGGCAACGACGGCATTCATCAGATTGATATCGCGCGGTGGGGGCTCGGAGTAAAGCTACCCAAGGCGGTCACCTGCAGCGGGGGGCAACTCTTTTATGACGACGACCATCAGACACCCGATACGCAGGTTGCAACGTTCGAGTACGATGATGTTTATCTGGTGTACGAGATGCGCCTGTGGACTCCGTATCCGCTCGAGGGCCATGACAACGGCAATATCTTCTACGGCGATAAGGGGACGATGTCAATCGGCAGGCGGGGCTGGCAGGTGACGTTCAAGGACGGCAAGAAGGGACCCGGCGGAGGGCGTGACGGCAAGTCGCATGCCGAGAATTTCATCAAGGCGGTGCGCAGTCGAAAGGCCGGCGATTTGAGTGCCGGCGTTGAGGAGGGGCATCATTCGGCGGCGCTCTGCCATCTGGCGAATATTGCGATGCGTCTCGGACGACGCCTTAGATTTGACACCAAACCGGAGCGGTTCATCGGCGACGACCAGGCGAACGGGTATTTGACGAAACGGTATCGCAAGGGGTACGAGCTGCCGAGTTTGTAAACGATTATTCGTAATTGATAACTGATAATTGACTGTGAAGGGTTTTACTGTGGCCAAGGAGTTGGTTGGGAAGGTGGCGATAGTAACGGGGGCGAGCAGGGGGATCGGCAGGGCGATCAGCGTTGCGCTGGCGCGCGAGGGGGCCGCGGTTGTTCTGGCTGCGCGCTCGGTTGAGAAGTTGGAGGAGGCCGCAGAGCAGGTGAGCAAGGCCGGTGGCCAGGCGGAGATTGTTGTTACCGAGTTGACCAACGAAGATTCAATTAAGAATCTCGTGAAAGTGACTGAGGAAAAGTTTGGCAGATTGGACATACTCGTCAATAATGCGGGCGTGACTCACTCGGCACCGCTGGCCGAGACGACGACGGAGGGCTGGGAGCGGTGTATGCGGGTAAATGCGCGGGCGCCTTTTATTCTCTGCAGGGAGGCGTTGGGATTGTTGAGCAAGGCCGAGCCGGGGTTTATTATCAATATCGCGTCGGTGGTCGGGATCAAAGGATATCCGCTTCAAAGTGCATATACGTCGTCCAAACATGCGCTGCGGGGGATGACGATATCGCTGGCCGAGGAGCTAAGGGGCTCCAACGTCCGCGTGCATCTGCTCTGTCCGGGCGGCGTGGATACCGATATGGTGGGAAATGTACGGCCTGATATCAAAAAAGAGAACCTTATCGGACCCGGCGAGATTGCGGAATTAGTCCTGTACCTTGTGATGCACAAGGGCAATGCAGTTATAGATGAGCTACGGATTCGCAGGGCGGCGTCGGGGCCTTGGTTCTAACGATCAATCTTGTGGCGGGTGGGCGAATTGAAGGGCTTCTTCGCCGTGCTCCGTCCACCAGGTTTTCCACTGCTGCTTAGTCTCCTCGCGCGTTTGCCAGTCGGAGCGGATCCAGTCGAGTTTTTTAGGCAGTGTGGGGGCCAGGACAGAGCAGATTCTGCCACTTTCAGTTCTTACACGTTTTTTGAACATGCCTCGGAACTCGCTGCTGACATTAG
>CAYWOD010000082.1:9284-14325 GCA_964459805.1 uncultured Pirellulales bacterium | reverse complement strand
GTATATGTCTGCTCACCGAAGACCGTAAAGGACAGGGTTTGGTTTTGATTCATTCATGCCGGGAGAATTTCGGCCTGCCAAACCTGGACCGCCTCGTCCGCGGGATGTTTCTTGACCAGGGAACCGAACGCAAAGAATTCTCTGATTTCGTTGAGAGCCTGAAAATCAAGACTTCCGGGCACGAGCAGCTCGCTATGAACCTGTCGGGGGGCAATCAGCAGAAGGTGGTGCTTGCTAAATGGCTGGCGCGCAACGCTGATATCATGATCTTTGACGAACCTACGCGGGGAATTGATGTAGGGACAAAGTATGAAATCTACCTCCTGATGAACCGGCTCGCCGCCGAGGGCAAGGCCATCATCATGATCAGCAGCGAGCTGCCCGAAATACTCGGCATGAGCGACCGCGTCATCATAATGCACGAAGGCCGGATCAAGGGAGAAATCGAAGACGTGGCAAACACCTCCCAGGAAGACATCTTGTCAATGGCAATGGCCTGATATGGACGGGAGTTGAATATGATAAGAAAGCTGTTAAGCGATTACGGAATGGTCCTTGTCCTGATAGTGCTGTGTGTGTTGTTCAGTGTTCTGACATTGAAAGAGCAAACGCCCGGAGACAGTGCTGCTGTGGCCCGCCTAATCGAGCAGGTCAACAGCGAGCTCAAGAAGTCGGACATCATTCTGGCGGTCGGCGCGGTCAACAAGGACTCGGCGCCGTTTGCTGAAAAGCTGGGCGAAGAGCTGAAAAAAGAGGGGTTCGGCAACACGCAAGTGGTGGTCGGCACACCGCGCGACCTGCGGCTGGCGCTGGATGACATCAAGGACGAGGCAGGTGTGCTCGCTGCAATTGTGACCGGCGGTGACGTAACAAAGTGGCGAGTGGTCGAACTAATTCCCGAGACCTACCCGGAGTTCTCGGGCTGCAACGTGTTGGCGCCTGAATCTTATATGTGGCCGGACTTTCTAAAGCGCTCAAACCTGCTCGCGATCGTGGACAGGATCGTGGTTATCGCAGTGATTGCTATCGGCATGACCATGGTGATCATAACGGCGGGTATTGATCTTTCCGTCGGCAGCCTGATTGCACTCTCTGCCGTAATAAGTACCCTGCTTATGAAAAAGATGGGCGGACTGCAGGCCACAGGATGGGTAGTCCTCGTCGGATTTCTTGTCGGAACGCTATCCTGTGGTATTGTTGGAGGACTTGGAGGTTTTCTCGTCGCCAGGTTCAAGGTAGCGCCGTTCATAACAACATTAGGTGTAATGATGATGGCGCGGGGCCTGGCTTTCATGATTACGGGGGGCTTTTCAATCTATCAGGTCCCCAAGGCCCTTCCCTGGCTGGGCCAGGGCCGCTCACTTGGCATCCCCAACACCGTGGTCCTTCTTGTTGTTCTTTACGCCGCTGCGCATATTTTCATGGCGCACACGCGCCTGGGGCGCTATATCTATGCGGTCGGCGGCAACAAAGAGGCCGCACGTCTCTCGGGGGTCCCTGTCAAGTCCGTAATCGTTTTCGTCTATGTCATCAGCTCCCTTGCAGCGGGACTGGGCGGCTGCATCCAGACGTCACAACTCAATACGGGAGCACCCAATATCGGTATAATGTATGAACTGTACGTCATCGCCGCTGTCGTAGTCGGCGGCACCAGCCTGTCCGGTGGCTCCGGCAGAATCCTTGGGACGCTCATAGGTGCCTTTATCATCTCGGTGATCCAGAACGGGATGAACTTGCTCGGAATCGAGAGCTATACCCAGCAGGTGGTACTCGGGGCCGTAATCCTCGGCGCGGTGCTGCTCGACAAGGTCCGCAGCGGGGGAGGTCTGCCCGGCTTCTTGCGCAAGAAAGTGTGATACGAATGAGTTCTGCAAAATCGCAGGTTAGGCCTAACCTGCAATTTTGCAGAAGCGTTTGAAACAGGATTAAAAGGAGAAAAACATTATGAACCGGAAGAAAGTCGTTATGTGGTGTGCTCTTGGAATTGCATTGGCAGCATCCGTCTCATCATGCTCGAAAAGTCCCGAGCACAAAGGTAAGATAGGTGTGACCTGCATGGATCTAACCAATCCGTTCTTCAAGCTTATTGCCAATGTTATGCAGGAAGAAGCCGCAAAGTATGGATACGAGGTGGTGGCCCTGAGCGGCGAGCTGGATCCCGCAAAGCAGAACAACCAGCTCTCAGACTTTGTCGCGCAAGGATACGACGCCATTTTTCTCAACCCGGTCGATTCCAAGGCCGCCGGCGAAGGTGTAAAGAAGGCTCACGAGGCCGGCATCCCCGTCTTCACCTACGATGTCCAGGTAACGGATGAAAAAGCAAAGGACCTGATAGTCTCTCATATCGGCAGCGACAACTACCAGGGCGGACTGCTGGCAGGCGAGAGCATGATGAAGGTGACCGGCGATAAGGGCCGGATCGCTATTATCACCTACCCAGAGGTTACCTCGTGTATTCTGCGGGTTAGTGGTTTCAAGGACTACCTCAAGGAGCACGACAGCAAGCTGGAGATTGTGACGGAACTCTCCGGCAAGGGCAACAGGAGCGATGGTTACACAGTGGCAACCGACATCTTGACGGCGCATCCCGATATTGTAGGGATATTCGCCATCAACGATCCCTCGGGACTCGGCGCGTACGCCGCAGTTCAAAAGGCTTCCAAGACAGAGCAGATTACCATCGTCGCGTTTGACGCCTCTCCGGCCGGCAAGCAGGCGGTCTTTGAGAAGAAGCTCTACGACTCACCCCAGCAATTCCCGCGCAAGATGGCCAAGGGTACCGTCGAGGCCTTTATCAAGTACCTTAACGGCGAAGATGTGCCCAAGAAGAACTTCATACCGTGCGCGCATTATTACTACGAAGATTCGGTCAACGACAAGAGCCGCGTCGCCGAACAGTGGTGAGAGCAATCTGCATGCGGTTATTCTGCCACGAAAGGGGATAGCTCTCGCAGGCGGTTTACTATTTGGGGTATTTTTTTGATGGTGTAGTCGATTTCATCTTCTGTGTTGTATCGGCTTAAGCTGAAACGTATTGAGCCGTGGGCGGCGGTGAACGGGACGCCCATTGCGCGAAGGACGTGGGACGGTTCGAGTGAGCCGGAGCTGCAGGCTGAGCCGCTGGATGCGCAGATGCCGTATTTGTCGAGCATGAGAAGGATTGCTTCGCCTTCGATGTACTCGAAGCTGATGTTGGTGGTGTTGGGCAGGCGGTTCTCCGGGTCGCCGTTGACGCGGCAGTCGGGGCAGGTCTTGAGAATTGCGTTTTCGAGCTTGTCGCGGAGGCGTTTTACTTCACTGTTTTCGGCTTCGATATTTTGGGCGGCGAGTTCGCAGGCTTTTCCGAGTCCGACAATTCCGGGTACGTTTTCTGTTCCTGCGCGCCGTCCTGCTTCCTGATGGCCGCCGAGCATGAAGGACGAGAGTCGGGTTCCCTTACGGACGTAGAGGGCGCCGACACCCTTGGGTGCGTGGAGCTTGTGGCCTGAGAGGCTGAGCAGGTCGATGCGGCTTTCGGACAGATTGAGCGGGATTTTCCCGACGGCCTGCACGGCGTCGGTGTGGAAGACGGCGCCTTTGTCGGTAACTAACCGGGCTATGTTTTCGACCGGGAACACTACGCCGGTTTCATTGTTGGCGTACATAATCGTAAGCAGGGCCGTATCGTCGTCGAGGTGCTGTTCGAGCTCGTCGAGGTCGAGCCGGCCCTGCTTATCGACGCCGAGTTCGACGACCGTGTAACCGGAGCTCTCGAGGTCGCGGCAGACGGCCAGGACCGCGGGATGCTCGACGCGGGTTGTTATGACTTTTCGCTTGTTGGGAGTGGCGGCGAGGGCGCCTTTGAGGGCGGCGTTGTCGCTTTCGGTTCCGCAGCTTGTGAAAATGATCTCAGTCGGGTCGCAGCCGAGCAGAGCGGCGACCTGCTCGCGGGCCTTGCGGATTCTTCGCCCGATTTGCCCGCCGAATGTGTGCATGCTCGAAGGATTGCCGTACAACTCGCAGAAGAGCGGCCTCATTTCTTCGAGGACATGCTCGGAGACTTTTGTTGTGGCGTTGTTGTCGAAATATATTGTTTCCATTTTTGCTTGGTCCTTCAGTTACCGGTAAGAGATAGACTGGCGGGAGGCCGCCCGGCCAATAAGGCCTGAACCGGCGGTAAAACCGCCGGCTAAATACAAGGCATTTGATTAGCGTTTCTCATCATCAGTTATTCCCTATGATTGTGCGGCTGGCCTGCCGAGTCGGTTTCTTCCTCGACGACGATGTCTTGGGAGACGAATTCTCTTAGTCTGGCTTCGACGACGTCTCTCATAGTGAACTCGGCGAGCTGGCACTGGGCGCACATTCCTCTGAAGGCGACGATGACCTTATTTCCCTCGACGTCGATGAGCTCGATGTTGCCGCCGTCGGCACGCAGGGCCGGCCTGATTTGTTCGTTTATCGTCTGCTGGATCAACTGGATCTTTTGAATGTTTGTAAGTTTGCTCTGTCGTCCGGGAGCCGGCGCAGGCTGCTCCTTGATTTTGTCGCCTTGGACTTTTTCGATAATCTTTTCAATTTCGCCCTGGCAGCCGCCGCATCCACCGCCGGCTTTGCAGTAGTTTGTCACCTGTTCGACTGTGGTCAGGTCGTTTTCTCGGATGACCCTTTCGATTTCGATGTCGGTGACTCCGAAGCAGGTGCAGACGACGGCGCCCTCGATCTCGTGCTTTTTGGTGCTGCCTGATCGGTAGTTTTCGATGGCGGCCTCGAGCGCCTCTCTGCCCATAACGGAGCAGTGCATTTTCTGTTCGGGCAAGCCGCCGAGGAAATCGGCGATATCTTTGTTGGTAACTTTGGCCGCCTCGTCGATGGTCATACCCTTTATCATCTCGGTCAATACTGAGGATGTTGCAATTGCGCTGGCACAGCCGAAGGTTTTGAATTTCGCATCCTTGATCCTGCCGTCGTCGTCAACCTTGAATGTAAGCCGCAGGGCGTCACCGCAGGCGAGTGAGCCGACCTCGCCGAGGCCGTCGGCGTTTTCTATTTCGCCGACGTT
>CAYWOD010000082.1:0-9184 GCA_964459805.1 uncultured Pirellulales bacterium | reverse complement strand
AAGGTTATGCGCTGTTTTTTAGTGCTTGCTTGACGTCGACGATTATGTCGTCGATGTGTTCGGTTCCTACTGAGATTCGGACGTAATCGGGCGTAACGCCGGCGGCGAGCCGTTCGGCTTCGTTAAGCTGCTGGTGCGTCGTACTGGCCGGATGTATGACGAGCGTTTTGCTGTCGCCGATGTTTGCAACGTGGCTGGCGAGTTTGACGGAGTTTATGAATTTAATGCCGGCCTCTCTGCCGCCTTTGATTCCGAAGCCGAGGATCGCGCCCTGACCTTTGGGTAAGTATTTTTTTGCGAGCTCGTTATCGGGATGGGATTCAAGTCCGGGGTAGTTGACCCACGTGACTTGGGGCTGTTTCTCGAGCCACTGGGCCAGTGCGAGGGCGTTCTCGCTGTGCCTTGGCATACGCAGATGCAGCGTCTCGAGGCCCTGGAGGAAAAGGAACGCATTGAAGGGAGACATACAGGAGCCCATATCGCGGAGGAATTGCGTTCTGGCTTTTATGATGTATGCCAGATTACCAAATGACTCGACGTATTTGACGCCGTGGTAGCTGGCATCGGGCTCGGTGAGGTCGGGGTATCTGCCGTTGGTCCAGTCGAATTTACCCGAATCGACGATTGCTCCGCCGATGCTCGTGCCGTGTCCGCCGATGAACTTGGTGCAGCTATGGACGACGATGTCGATACCATATTCAATGGGGCGGAAGAGGATCGGAGTCATAACAGTATTGTCGCATATCACGGGCATGCCGTTTTTGTGGGCGAGACGAGCGATTTCTTCGTACCGGAGAACGTCGTTTTTCGGATTGCCGATGGTTTCAATGTAGATGAGGCGGGTATTATCCTTGACGGCCCTGGCGAAATTCTCCGGGTCTTTGGGGTCGACGAAGGTGACATCAATGCCGAGTTTCTTGAACGTCTGGCTGAAGAGCGTGACAGTTCCGCCGTAGAGCGAGTTCGAGGAAACGATGTGTCCACCTGCGCCGCAGATATTGAAGATGCTGGTATATATTGCGGACTGGCCTGAGCTGAAGCCAAGGCCGCCGACGCCCCCTTCCATTGCTGCGATGCGTTTTTCAAATACGTCCGTGGTTGGATTCATCAGGCGCGTATAGATATTGCCAAACTCTTTGAGTGCAAAGAGATTCGCTGCGTGGTCGGTATTTTTGAAGACGTAGCTGGTTGTCTGGTAGATGGGCACGGCCCTGCTGAGGGTATCGCAATCAGCCTGCTGCCCGGCGTGTAATGCCAACGTTTCTACATGGTATCCATGTTCTTCTCTCATTCCATCTTCCTATGCTATTTAGTTGGCAAAACTTCTATCATTCTATCAAGCGACTTTTTCGCTTTTACACTAATTTCTTGGGGTACTTTGACTTCGTATTGCATATCTTCCAGAGCGGCGACGATTTTGTCGAAGGTAATTTTTTTCATATTCGGACAAACGGCCCTATCGGAGGCGGCGATGAAGCGGGCGTTGGGGTTCTGTTTTTTTAGGGTGTGAATTATTCCTATCTCGGTAGCTACTGCAAAGCATTTGGCCGAGCTTTTGGCGGCGAATTTGAGCATCTGACCGGTGCTGAGTATTTCGTCGACGAGGGTCTTGACCGGCTCGGTGCATTCGGGGTGGGCCATTACAATCGCATCGGGATATTGTTTTCTCATATTATTGATGTCGTCTTCCGTTATGACGACGTGTGTTGCGCAGTAGCCGGGCCAAAGGATAAGGTCTCGGCCTGTTCTCTCGGCGGCAAACCGCCCGAGATGCCTGTCGGGGACGAAGATGATCTTTTTCTCGGGCGGGAGCGATTCGACGAGATCGACGGCGTTGGCGCTGGTGCAGCAATAATCACTCTCGGCCTTGACCTCAGCGGTGCTGTTGACGTAGCAGACTACCAGGGCGTCTGGATGATCGTGTTTTAGTCTGCGCAACTGTTGGGCGGTTATCATATCGGCCAGGGGGCAGCCGGCGGATTTATCGGGCAGCAGGACGGTCTTTTGGGGCGAGAGGATTGCTGCGGTCTCGGCCATAAAGCGCACGCCACAAAACACGATTACGTCGGCGTCGGTCTGGGCCGCTTTTATGCTAAGGCCCAGCGAATCACCGGTGAAATCGGCGAGGTCCTGTATCTCGCCCGGCTGATAATTGTGGGCGAGTATCACGGCGTTTCGCCGGGCTTTGAGCTGCTCTATCTTGTCAAGCAATCTTGCGTCCAAGAGTCGTCTCCTGAGTACATTATGCAATGGAACAATCAGTTGTGCTTCTTACGAGCGCGTTTGGCTTTTGTAGCGCCATGTTTCGTATAGACCAGGTCAGGGGTGGGTGTGGAGACGGTCACGCCGGGCGGGACCGACTCTTTTATCCAGACGTTGCCTCCGATTACGGCGCCTTTGCCGATGACCACGTCGCCCAATATTGTGGCCTCGGCGTAGATAGTGACATTGTCCTCAATAGTAGGATGTCTCTTACCGCCCTTTATTATTTTTCCTCTTTGGTCCTTTCGAAAGCTCAAGGCTCCGAGAGTGGCCCCCTGATAGATTTTAACGTTGTTGCCGATGACGGTGGTTTCGCCTATAACGACGCCCGTTCCGTGGTCAATGAAGAAGTTTTTGCCTATTTTTGCGCCGGGGTGAATGTCGATACCGGTTTTTGCATGCGCGCACTCGGACATTATGCGTGGAATCAGCGGGACCTGTTTCAGATACAATTCGTGGGCGATACGATGCGTGGCAATGGCAGTGATACACGGATAACTTATGACAATTTCCTCGTAGGATTTTGCGGCGGGGTCGCCGTCAAAAGCGGCGCCAACGTCTCCTTTGAGGCGATCTCTTATCTTGGGCAGCCGGCCCAGCAGGTAATGGGTGACATTCTCGGCCATTGTGCGGCAATCACAGTCGTCGCATTTTTTTATTCTGCACTGGTATTGATAAGCACGCTCAATTTGTCTTGAAAGCTCGCTATAGGCCTCGCAGAGGATGTCACCGATGATGAAGCTGATGTTTGATTTTGTGACAGTTCTTCTGCCGGTATGGCCGGGAAAAAGGATTTCAAAGAGCGATTCGAGCGTTTCCAGAATCTCGCCTCTGACGGGCAGATTGGATGCGTCGATGAAATTTATTCCGGAATCGCCTTTATAAGTCTCAGCGATTTGACTAACGAGCGTCCCGATCTTTTCCCGGGTCAGTTTTTTCTTTTTCATTGTAGGGTCCTCCGGCCGCGGCGCAAGCGGCCCGCCGCTACTCGAATATTGCGGTTGATAGATATCTTTCTCCGGTGTCGGGCAAGATCACGACAATTGTCTTGCCCCGGTTTTCGTCTCTCCGAGAGAGCTGGATAGCGGCCCATAATGCGGCGCCGGAGCTTATACCGGCCATTATGCCCTCTTTGAGCGCCAATTGTCGGGCCGTTTTGGTGGCGTCATCGTTGGAGACCTGGATGATCTCATCAATGATCTCGACGTTCAAGACGTCCGGGACAAATCCGGCGCCGATGCCCTGTATTTTATGTGGGCCGGCCTTTCCGCCGGAGAGCACGGGCGAATCCTTCGGCTCAACGGCTACGGTTTTGAGGTCCTTGTTGTGCTTTTTGAGGACTTCGCTGCATCCGGTCAGGGTCCCGCCGGTGCCGACGCCGCAGACAAAGATGTCGATTTTGCCGTCGGTATCCATCCAGATTTCTTTTGCTGTTGTACATCTGTGAATTTGTGGATTTGCGGGGTTCTTGAACTGCTGGGGCATAAAGGAATTTGGGTTTTCGGCCACAAGCTGCTCGGCCTTTTCCACGGCTCCGACCATGCCAAGCTCGGCGGCAGTGAGCACGATTTCCGCGCCGAACAGCTTGAGAAGTTTTCTTCTCTCGATGCTCATCGATTCCGGCATTGTGAGCACCAATTGATATCCCTTTGCAGCGCAAATGAATGCGAGTCCGATGCCGGTGTTGCCGCTGGTGGGTTCAACTATGATGGTGTCGGGTTTTATGAAGCCGGCTTTTTCGGCAGCTTCAATCATGGACTTTGCGATTCTGTCTTTTACACTGCCGCAGGGATTATATGACTCGAGCTTGGCCAGGATGGTTGCATTGGGTGAGCCAAGCTTGTTGATTCTCACCAATGGCGTAAAGCCGACAGCCGCTGTGATGTTTTCAAATACTGCGCTCATGGTGGCCTTTCTGTTTTTTCATATTTGATAATCCGGCATTCCTTGCTCTTGGGTCTTGTCAATCAAATCCTGTAGTGTTGTGGATTGCAAGACATCTTCAATAGCCTGGCGCACCTGTATCCAGACGCCCCTGGCGGCACAGTCCGCGGTCCGGCGGCAGTAATCTTTGTTTTCGACGCATTCGGCGGTAGTGACCGGTCCTTCGAGGCAATGGAAGACTTGATAAAGTCTAATCTGATTGGGGTCTTTGGCAAGGACATAGCCGCCTTTTGCGCCTCTGATGCTTCTGACCAGTCCGGCGGATTTGAGTACGGCCATCAATTGCTCAAGGTACTTGGCTGATATATCCTGACGCCGAGCAATGATTTTGAGCTGCAAAGGGCCTTTTTCGGCGTTTTCCGCCAGGTCCAAAATGGCCCTAACTCCGTATCTTGTGCGGGTAGAAAGCTTCATAACTACCGGTTCCAGACTATTCCTACTAAATCGGTAGTATATTATACGAATCTGTCGCTCTATGGTATGAAAAAAAAGAAGAATTGGCAAGAAATTTTAGAAAATCAGGCGTATTGACTGTTGTGGGCGTTTGAGAGCCCTGCTTGCGTGCTGACGGGCCAAATCGAGCCCCATAATGCTCGGCGGAAGAGTCAATTTGCTTGACAGAACAACAGACTGCCCGTAGAATAAATCAGCCCGCTGTGTGGGTATAGAAAGGCGGATATTGCAAATGGGCAAACGTGCGAAGAAGAAAGTGGTTTTCATTGCTTCGTCCTTACCGAGAAAGTGTGGAATCGCGACTTTTACGTCCGATCTTATCACAAGTACGGCGGCGGCGGCGAAAGGGGAATTTGAGCCGCTGGTCGTGGCGATGCGGTCGGACAACGACCTCAAGTACGACGATCCGGTGAAGTTCGAAATCCGGCAAAACGTGAAGAGTGATTATATCTGTGCGGCTGATTATATCAACTTCAGCCATGTTGACTTAGTGTCGGTTCAGCACGAATTCGGGCTGTTCGGCGGCGAAGCGGGAGCGTATCTGAGCCTGCTGCTGAACAGACTAAAGGCCCCCATAATCACGACGCTGCATACCGTGCTCGATGACCCGGATCAGGCTTATCACAAGGCATTGGTTGAGGTCTGCAACGCTTCGGACAAAGTAATCACAATGAACGAGCGCGGCGTCACGATGCTGCGCGAGATTTACGGAGTCTCGGACAAGAAGGTCGAGCTGATCGCGCACGGGATACCGGATTTGCCTTTTGTTGATAGCAACTATTATAAGCACAAGTTCGGAATGGAAGGGCGGAGGACGATTTTGACGTTCGGGCTGCTTAATAGGAATAAAGGCGTAGAGTTTATGCTTAGGGCGATGCCGACTATAATCAAGGCTGAGCCGTCTGTCTTGTATATCGTGCTGGGTATGACGCATCCGAACGTGCTCAAGCATGACGGTGAATCGTATAGGTTCTCTCTGCAGCGGCTTGTCAAAGATTTAGGGCTGCAGGACCACGTGATTTTCCATAACAGGTTCGTGAGCGACCAGGAGCTTCACAACTTTTTGTGTGCGGCGGAAATCTATGTCACGCCATATCTCAGCAGGAAGCAGTTGACCAGCGGCACGTTGTCGTTTGCGGTGGGCACGGGAAAGGCGGTGGTTTCGACGCCTTACTGGGCGGCGACCGAGCTGTTGGCGGACGGGAGAGGCAACCTCGTGCAGTCGGGTGACTCGAAGGAGATCGCTGATGCGATAGTGGAGCTTCTTGAGAATGATTCGCTGTTTTATTCACTGCGGCGGCGCGCGTACGATTACGGCAGATCGAGGACGTGGCCCAAGATCGGGCAGATCTACTGGAAGCTGTTCAGTGCAAAACGACTGCCTGTCCGCGTGGCGGCGAAGACTCCGCTATCGGCGGCCGAGACGATATCGAGTATAGAAGTGCCCGCACTTTCGCTCGAGCACGTCAAGAGGCTGACCGACGATACGGGGCTGTACCAGCACGCGAAGTTTACGATACCGAATCGGGAACAAGGCTACTGCACGGATGATAATGCCAGGGCCGTCATTGCCATGGCTGAGTACTACGCCCAGCATCCCGGGGCCGAGGTGCTGGGTCTTTTTGAGACGTATCTGTCCTTTATTATGCATTCACAGAATAAGGACGGCTCAATCAAGAACTTTATGAATTTCGACAGGACGTGGGCGGAGAATGAGCCGACAAACGATGCGTTCGGAAGGGTATTGTGGGCGTTCGGGACGGTTATGGCGAAGCCGCCGTCGTCGGTGTATTTGTCCATCCTCAAGGACTGCTTCGACAGATCGGTAGGTCGGGTTCAGAGGCAGTATCCACGAGGTATGGCTTATTCGATATTGGGTATGTCCGATTATCTCAAGCAGTTTCCTGGGGCCAGCGACATCAAGCGGCTGCTGGAGATGGCGGCCGACGGTCTTGTGGCACAGTATGAGCAGAACAGTCTGCCTGATTGGCAGTGGTTCGAGGATGCTCTGACTTATGACAACGCGGTCCTCAGCCATGCGCTGTTTGTGGCCGGATCGACTTTGGGAAATGAGAAATATGTCGCGGTGGCCAAGAGTACGTGTAAATTCCTGTTGGCGAATACTTTCAACGGGGAGCATTTTAGCTTTGTCGGCTGCAAGGGATGGTATGAACGGGGGCGGACAAAGGCCGCCTTTGACCAGTTGCCGATAGAGGCGGCGAGCACGGTAATGATGTTGAGGGCGGCTTACGACGCGACAGGAGACAACAAGTATCTGAGGCTGCAAAGAAAAGCGTTTGACTGGTTTTTGGGCGCGAATGACCTCCACGTTGAGCTTTATGATTTTAGGACCAAGGGGTGCAACGATGGGTTGATGCGCGGGGGTGTTAACATCAATCAGGGTGCGGAAAGCACGCTGAGCTTTCTCTTGAGCTTGTTGGCGATGGTGGAGACTTACGCGATAATCGATAAGATCCAGGAGGGCAAAAGCGGCTCGACGGCCGGGCAGATTGATATCATAGGGCAGATAGCTGAGAATCCTGCAGCGATAAAAGACATATCCGGCAAGAGCAAATCTCAGAAGACGGAAGTAGAAGAGCTTGCGTGAGAGCGGAGGCGCCGGGGAGAATTCCGAAGCGAACAAGGTTTTGTGGTCAGGGTTTCGTTTTGGAGACGAATAATACGATATCCTGGCGGAAGGGCGGGGATTGGAGGAGGGAGCGGGCGGCGCCTGTGATTTGTTTTGGCGGGGTGATGAATCGGCCTGACTTTGGGTCGTACCAGCGGGCGTTGAAGGGGCCCTGGGTCAGACGCAGGGCGATGGTAACGGGGCCGTCGCCGAGACAATAGCAGAGATATTGATGGCCGGGACGGGCGAGTGTGAAGACGTAAGCTTCGCTCTTTGCTTCGACGCTGGCCAGCTCGTCGTGGGGGAGCATTTTCCAAAATTCGACGTTGTTGGAGGCGAGAAAGTCGAGAAGGTATTGGCCGGCGCCGAGGATCTCGGGTGGTGGGCAGCGCGAGGGCAGGCCGTCGTCAAGTGTTTGGCCGGTACCGCGCCAGAAGGCGAAGTCGTAGAAATTGGAATGTCCGCCGGCGGTAAAATCGCCCCACATCATCTTGCGCGGGAAGTTGACATCGTCGGTGCTGGCGTTAGCGTATAAGAAGTACTCGTTGTGGGTGACAGGTTTGCCGACGCGGAAGCTTAGCAGCGATTTGTGATGATTGCGGACGTCGGCATCGGTGGCGTACAAGCCTCCTTTGCCGCGGTGTTTGACGACAATGTCGTTGGCGCCGGTGCGAGGGTCGAAGGAGGTGGACTGCTCGCCGGCCGAGACGAGACGGCTGGGATCGGTCGGGTGGTTGTGTATGTAGTCGATGAAGTGCGCCACCCATCGCCGCCCGCCACTCTCGTTTACTATTTCGTAGATAATGTTGCCGAACTGTGCGCTCTCGGCGAGGACCTTATCGACGTAGGCCTGCTGGATGGCGAGCAAGCGGGGATTATCGAGGGCTGCATCGGAAGTGACTGAGCCGGGTCGCAGGCCGAGCCGATTGATGTTGTTCGCCGGGCCACAGAGGCTCTCGGCGAAATCATTGCGGCCTCGAAGGCCTTCAAAGAGGGTCAGTTCAACGTAGATGCCTCGCTTTGCAGCCTCACGGAGGAAAGGCTTGAGCCGCTTTTCGAAATAGGATTGATCGAACTTGGTCAAGTCGAATTTCGGCCTGCCGTCGATGGCCTTGCCCGGCCCTGTGCGAGCGAACAGCCAAGCGGCCCTTGAGAGCTGGGCGGGGTATTCTTGTGGCGCCAAAAGCTTGCCCCAGTCGAACACATCCTGCCGAACGTAGTTGAGATGATCGGCTTCGAGGTCGTCGAGATATTTCTGCCATGAGAAGCCCTTGTCGTTTCGCCAAATCGAAAACAACTGGCGGTCTGAGACGCCGACCAGGACCACGTGTCTGTCGCCGTCGCGGAAGTAATAAGGGTGCTCCGGGCAAATCTCCAGACGCCCGGCCGGCGCCCCCATGACCGGGCCCACCGCCAACAGCAGAATAAGCCAGCTTGTTTTCATCAAATCCGCACGCCTTTTCCCGGATGTTCGTTTATTCACGATAAGCTCAGCTCCATAACGATATCTGAAGATATTTTGTAGAAAACGGTAGATATCCTGATAATATCATACAACATCCTGCGATAGCGCCAAGAGCGCTATTATCATAGTTGGCAAAAGTCAGGAGAGTTGTGGAACAAGTAATCGACTCAAAGTGAGCTATTCTGGTTTTAGAGACGGATTGACAGTATGTGCGGAATGTCGCGCTTACTTTTTAGAAAAGGCATTAGATTTTTCGGTGTTGTTTATGATTGAGAACATTCGAAAGGCATTGGCGGAGTATTGGGGTTACGATGGTTTTCTTCCGTTGCAAAAACAGGCAATGGAATGCATCACCGGGGGGCAGGACTCGATCGTGGTTCTGCCGACCGGAGGTGGTAAATCGCTGTGCTTTCAGGCGCCTGCTGTGACGA
>CAYWOD010000081.1:0-14385 GCA_964459805.1 uncultured Pirellulales bacterium | reverse complement strand
CTGAAACGGATGCAGACTAAGCGGCAAATCCAGCAGTTGCTTGCCTCGGCAGGCGTTTGTCCCAATAAACATCTCGGCCAGCATTTTCTTATCGACCTCAACCTGATGCGTCTGCTTATAGATTCCTCTAATATCACCGATAATGATATTGTGCTTGAAGTCGGCTGCGGCACGGGTTCTTTGACCGAGGCCCTGGCCGAGCGCGCCGGCACAGTCATCGCGGTGGAGCTCGACCGCACCCTTGCCGAAATCGCAAAATCCCGGCTTGCCAAAACCGGCAACGTCGAGATCATCAACGCCGATGCCCTTGAGAACAAAAACACCGTCAGCCCAACCGTCACAGACGCCCTGGCCCTTGCCCGTAAGAGCCGCCCGGGTCGAATCCTCCTAATTGCGAATCTTCCTTACAACATAGCTTCGCCTCTGATATTGAATTTAGCCACAGGCCCGGCCACGGTCGCCGCTATGTATGTCACAGTCCAGAAGGAGGTCGCCGAGAGGATGACCGCCGCTCCCGGGACCAGCGACTACGGCACGCTGAGCATACTCCTGGCTGCAACCGGCGATGTGAGGAGAATAAGGGTCCTGAAGCCGGCGGTTTTTTGGCCCCAGCCACAGGTCGATTCTGCTATGGTCGGCTTCGTCCACAACAAGGCAAAATCCGCCCGGATTCGCAATATGAGGCTGTTGGCCGAGACCATAAAACTCTTTATGGGCCATCGCCGCAAGACCCTCTCAGCCTGCACAAAATTCGCCCGGGGAAAACTGGCCGGAATCGGCAATTGGCCCGAAATCTTCGACCTATGCGCAATCGACCCAAAACGGCGCCCAGAACAATTAGCCCCCGAAGATTACATAGCTATCGCCAACCTGTGCTCGGGTGGTATAAACTGAGTTTCTGTGTGATTGCGACGCCTTTTTCAAAGGCCGTGGCAATCTCAAACACTCGAAAATCAAGATTGCTTCCCTTCGGCTGTGCTCAGGGCAGGCTCGCTTCGCTCCTGGCAATGACAAAAAACGGCCAAAATTCAACATTTTACCCCGTGAACCGTTAGTAATTTCTTTGACAATCAGGTTTTCGGCCTTTTAATATTGCATAAAAGCCAAGTTTCAGGTAGAATATATTGTCCGTCTGTGTTAGCTTGAAACAACACCAGGATGTGAATTTGACGGAACAGAAGGGTGATTTTGCGCATCATACCGGTGATGGTGAAGAATCGGTATGTGTGCATCTAAGTTGGTGACGGTGAAAAACCTGTTGTAAATTGAAGGAGTCCTCAGATGATCAGGCGAAAGGCTTTTACCCTGGTGGAACTGTTGGTTGTCATTGCTATCATTGCCCTATTGATGTCTATCTTGATGCCGGCACTGCGCCGCGTAAGAGAGCAGGGCAGGATGATTAAGTGCCAGGCCAACCTCAGGCAGTGGGGTATCATCTCCGCGATGTACACCCAGGAAAATGACGGTCAGTTCTGGGCTTCTGCCGACCACAGCCCGTGTCACTGGTGGATAAGGTTTATCGAAGACCGCTACAAAGACTGGAAGGCCAACAAATTATGGTTCTGCCCGACCGCTACAAAACCGCGAACGGACGAGAGGGGTGTCACGGTCCCCGTCCTTCATATCTTCAACGCCTGGGGCATATATAAGGGCGATCGTTTGGGACCGAATGGCATAGCGGGCAGCTACGGCATAAATGGCTACGTTCTTAAACCCTATCCTATCGGTGGCGGTGCGACGCAGTATGAGACTGGCGTGCCTATGCGGGATGGGTGGAAGACCGCCGGTGTTTCCGGGGCGAACAATATACCACTGTTCACCGAGGCCCTGCGCTTCGACCTCTGGCCGTTGCCCGACCAGCGCCCTGCCAACAACGAACATGCGGCCTGGTCCGGCAACAACATGGCCCGCTGCTGCATCAACCGGCACCAGGGATTCGTGAACACCCTTTTTCTGGATTTCAGCACCAGAAAGGTCGGCCTCAAGGAGCTATACACTCTAAAATGGCACAGGACGTTTAACATAACCGGTCCCTACACCCTGGCCGGAGACGTGCAGCCCTCTCAGTGGCCGGAATGGATAAGACCTTTCCCGGACTACTGAGAATGATACTTGTGCACAAGGCCCGGTCTTTTGAGATTGGCTGCTTATTGCCGGCGATCCGTTGTGCAAAAGGGAACATCATGATATATGCGAAGAAAGTCTTCACTCCCTTGGGAATAGGGCCTTCCAATCCGTCGGGTAACAGATTTCCAACGGGACCCCTTGGACCGAAGCCCTCCAACCGCCCGGCGTTTACACTGGTAGAGCTTCTCGTCGTAATTGCCATCATCGCGCTCTTAATGGCAATTCTATTGCCCGCACTGCAAAAGGCCAAGGAGCAAGCACGGACAATCACTTGCAGGAACAAACTGCGCCAATACGGAATATGTATGAGAATGTACCTGGACGACTTCGAGGGCCGCTTCCCCAACCCCTGGTTCTGGCTCTATTCCGATGGGGGAAATTACGAGAGAAAGGATCCGCCTGACGGCCCACTGTGGCCTTACATTAAGGATAAAGACATCAATCTGTGTACCTCGTTCCGCACCATTGGCAGGTCCATGGGTTTGGACCCTCGATACAGCTACAGCACCAATGGCTGGTTGGGCGCCGGCGGGTATTTCGGCGACCAAGCGGTTGCGAACGAATCAGAGGTAAGACATCCCGCAAACGTTTTTTTGTTCTCTGAGGAGAATTTGTGGCAGATTCCGGGCCTGAGCGGTTATACACTCAACGATAACGGTCTATATATCGACCCTCCACCGGGTATACGTGATTGCTTCGCCACCTACCATAATGCCCCGGGCGGAGACCGAAATAAGGGTTCAGCCAATTTGGTATTTGTCGATGGGCACTGCGATATGATAAGGGCGGAGGACCAGTACGACGGCGGCAACTATGAAATAGCCCGGCCAAAATAGTACGACGTGCCCTCAAACCCGCGCCCGCTGCGCCAATCCCGCAATAGTCTTTGCACTTACAAGTCCCGTAGTCAAGACGCAGCGCCTTTGGAGCTTCTCAAAATCGTGATTCCTGAAGCAGGCCGGTCTGTTACATGATCGCCGTCTTGTGTCTGTGGCTGTGGCACTCGATATTCACCGCCACCGGAAGCGATGCAATATGGCACGGCGCGGTCTCAACCATAACAGCCAGCGCCGTCGTATCGCCGCCGAGGCCCTGCGGCCCTAACCCAAGTGCGTTGATTCGCAAAAGCAAATCCGTCTCAAGCTTGGCGTAAAACTCATCGCTGCTCTTTTCACTCAGATTCCGCAGCAGCGCCTTTTTGCTCAACAGACAGCTCAATTCAAAATCTCCCCCGACCCCGACTCCCACGACAAACGGCGGACAGGCATCGGCCCCGGCCATCCGTACGACATCAACGACCCACGCAATTATCTCCTCCTTTTCCGCCGTGGGCTTGAACATCCTGAACTGGCTCTTATTCTCACACCCCCCGCCCTTGGCCATAACGGTCAGCTTCAACTTCTCGCCCGGCACAATAGTCTGATGGATTACAGCCGGCGTATTCGAGCCGGTGTTCTTACGCGCATTTAGAGGGTCAATGACAACGCTTTTCCGCAGGTATCCCTTCTCGTAGCCGGATGCAACGCCCGCATTGATTGCGTCGTGCAGTCTCGCATGCTCCCGGCCGGCAGGGGGCTTGACGCCCACTTCCGCTCCCTGCTCTACAAACACCACCGCTAAGCCCGTGTCCTGACACAAGGGTATCTTCCGGTCCTTTGCCAGACGGGCATTTTCGATAAGCTGGTTCAGTATTCCAGCCGCCGACGGATTGGATTCGCTCTGTGCCGCTTCGGTAAGAGCAGCCAAAACGTCATCGGGCAGCTCATAACAGGCTGCTATGCAAAGCGACTCGATGGTCCCCGCGATTTTTTCAAATTTGACGTATCGCACCATAACCTGACAGTAGGCCGTTCGTCACCGAACGCTTTTCACTGCTCGACGGTGACCTCTAAAGTTTTGTACGTAGTATTGCCGACCGCGTCGCCGGCTTTTATCGTCAGCACGTGATCGCCCGCCGGCAAATCCTCTTTCGTATCTATCCTGATAGTGAAGTCCTCATCCGTCGTATCGTAAACCAAGTCGTCCGGCACAGTACCCGTCCAGTCGGCGTTGCTGTCGATGGTGTATTCCACTTTCCCAATCGCGCTCAATTGGTCCGTAACCTTAAACTCAAAGACCCGACAAGGCCCGTTCTTGTCAATCAGCGCCGTCATCTTGATCTCACCGATAACCGGTCCGGTATTGTCAACCACCACCGGCTCACTTACCCTGCTGCCGGCCAGCTTGGTTGCAGTGGTGTTGCTTTTCTCGTCGCTGGCGGTAATCCTAACTTCGTACCGGGCGTCTTCGATGGTCTTGCCGTCCCATTCCAAATTGTCCGTTCCATGCTCGTCTTTGAGCTCGATCCAGCTTGTCCTGCCCACCTTCCTGAACTCTATCTTATAAATCAGCTTGTCGCTGTTGGCATCTTTGGCCTTGTAGCTGATCTTGAAAACCCCCTTCTTGCCCGCAGTTGCGATTCGACTGACGGCAACCGATTCGACTTTCGGCGCCAGATTCGGCACGCTGCTCGCAACCGCGACCTCGCGTATCAGCGGAGTTTTGTCGCCGGATTTGCTCGCCAATACAAGTTTGTATTGGCAAAACCTTCCCTGTGGGCACTGTAGTTGCACCGGCGCCGTAATCTCCCGCGGTTGGGTCCATTCCGAGAAAGTCAGGTCGTTCACATCTTTAACGTTTCCGCTGCGCGAGGCCGCCAAAACCTTACATCCTTTGGGAATGTCCGCCTCAATCTGCAGCTTGCCCCACTTCGCCGGCTGACCGGCATCGATAAGATCGGAAGTGTACGTCCCCTCGGAAGCAAAACTCTTGCCCAACCTTACCAGCTTCGCGGGATTTGCCGTCCCGAGATACACATCGTCTCCAGCCACTGCTATCGCCGTTATCTGTGCCGCCTCCTCGTCCTCATAAACAACCGCTTCAACTTCCGAGGCAGGATCGACAGTGAAAAGCTGGGCGTTGTTTCCCGTCCCGACGAGCAGCTTTCCTTCCTGTTCGGCCAGGCAGAAGAACACCGCGGTTTCGCTGAATATGTCGGTGACGAAACCATCGCTGGTTATCTTGTATAAGTGACTAGCTTTGGCCGGCTTGGCGCCTTTCTGGATCGGCACCGCACTCGATCTCGATGTGCTGCTTGGCTTTTTTGTATTTGGAATCTGAAGTTTGCGTCCGCCCTCGCTCTCAACGGTGCTGCTGCCTTTTGTTGTTTTGGTGTCGGGTCGGCCCGCCGACGGCAACTGTGCGGCGAACTGCGTTTGCGTCTGGACCATCTTTGCCGAAGTTGCCCCGGCACACAAATCACCGTTCTCTCTGAACAGCAGCGCCGTTATCTCCGGCTGGTCGCTGTCATAAAGGACCGTTGCTTTCTCGGCACGCGGGTCTATCCTGTACACGAGTCCTCGGCTGTCACTTCCCGCGTAAACAAAACTGTCCTGTCCTGTTGCGAGTGAAAGGATGTTTTTGTCGCGACTGTCGTAAACCACTTTTGTTTCTTTGCCGAACGGATCGCTGCCGTAAACCTTGCCCTGGGGCCCGGTTCCCAAATAGATATTACCCCCGGTGTCAATGTTTATGGCGAAGATGTACTTGGCGTCGTTTGGCTCAAAAACGACTTTCATTTTGTCCGGCTCGAACCGACACAGCTTGCATTCGGCCCCGCTTATACCGGCCAGAAGCCGGCCCGCAACGTCGGTGGCCATCGCAAAAATATGCTCGTTGGATAAATGCTCCTCGGCCTCAACTGTATTAGCGTCACCTGGGTTGTCTGCATTGTTGGGCTCCGCCTCTGATTCGAGCGGATAAATCTTCGTTGACTTCCCAAGGCTGTATTTGTAAATGCCGCCGTTGGGACTTGTGCCAACGTAAATCACCCCGCCGCTTACCACGATACTGTTTATCGACCAGACATTTTCAAACTCCTCGACCAGCACCTCAGCCGCCCGGCCGAGTTGAATAGTCCCGCGTGAGCCGATCACAAGCTCCTCGGTCTCACCTTTCAAAAAGTCCGCACTGGTTGACTGACGCGTAATCTTACTGTTGACCGCCGGACAGGCGGAGCTCAATACCAAACAAATCAAAGCAGAAACACCAAGAACACAAAACAAAACACCGTTATTGCGAAATTTGTCGCTCATGGCAACTCCTCAAACAAAAATTAGAACTCAAGAAATAGCAGGAACCTCTTGCAGTGCGCGATGCAATCCTGTTTCTTTTGCCTATTTCTCTACTGTCACGCGCATAGTCTTTTTGTCGATAATGACGGTGCCGGTGTGCAAACGTTTCTCCAGCCAGTGCGGATATGGCTGAACTCTCATCGGTCTTTTCGGACTCTGAAGAATCAGCATTTTGGTAGCCGGCAGATCGGGCAGCTCTGCTTTCTCTATCGTAACCCCTGCGGACGGTAGAACCAAATAGCAATACAGTTTGTCTCTTTCGACTCGCAGCGTATCCCTCAGGGCTTTCACTAAATCCGGCAGGCTTTGCCCGATAAACCGGTAGGGGACCACTTTCAAAAGAAACTGCTCGTAATCCCGATAGCCGCACACGGTTAGCTCATATCTCCCGGGCGCCAAATCTTCGGGTATTTCCAGATTGAATACATAGTTCTTCTTCTTCGCGCGGACTGATTCGACAACCACCTCGACCTCGATTTGCTCGCCGGCCTTGACTTTTGAATCCGACAAATCAGCCGACCATATATGAGAAGTAATATCTTTTGGCACAATGCGAACGTCAAAATCGATTGATTCTATAGTAACTTCCTCATAGGGGTTGTTCATAAGCAGCGCAACCGAACCGGCCGTTTCCGCTGTCATCTGGGCCAGCCCCAGGCCCGTCGAGACGTTATCGAATGTAATTGGCTCGAAGCCCTCTATCCCGATCGACGCCTTGTACTCGAGTGTATGGTCCGGCGGCAGATCTCCGAGGAAAAGAGCGGGCCCGGAAACAGCCGAGCGAATGGCCGAAGGTGTAAGCAGACGGTTGCTCGCTACTTGGCAATTATAGACTCGCTTCTTCACATCGTTGTAACGCTCTATTCTTATCGTCAGCGGGAATGTCCGCGCCTCTGCCCCGATCTCTCCGAGGATCCCCGCACCTTCATCGGTAGTCAAAGCGCCGACCGTTTCCACGATTCTCGCCAGCTTGGAAGAGCGAACTGTGCTCGATATGACCGTATGGACTTTCCCCACGGCCATCGGTAAATCGATGGCCCCATAGCCGAGGAAGGGATGCCCAAATCCATATACCTTTTGGCCTCGAACTTCAGTCACCGTTCCGTACACACCCATAGCTATGTCGCCGCTGACAATGGGCACGGCAAGACAAGCTCCGGGGACCAGTTTCCTTTCTTCATCCCCGCTGCTGGCTGCGCCTTTCTCGCCCTGGGCCTTCGGCTCCACACCGCCGCCGATGCCTCGAACAACCATAAATCCAAAAGGCCTGACCGCCGCACTTAACTGCTCGCAAACCTCAACGGGCAAGCCTGATGTAATCAACGGGCAGGGCAATGTGCCGATACCGCCTAACCTGTTGTTCCTTGAGAATTGTGGTGCGGCAATCTGTCTGTCAATTGCAGCCAGGTCTATCGGTTTGGAGTAGTCGAACATGTATCCCGCCGACGGCTCGCTGCCGCTTCCCTCGCCTACTTTGAGCATATCGGCGATTGGCGTGGCGCCGTAAAGCGGGTCCTTGCTGTTAATCCACGCATAAGCCAGAGCGCCCGCTAATCGGCCCTCAATATAGACCGGCGAGCCGCTGCAACCGGCCACAGGACCCGTGTGGATGAAACGCTCATCGGTGCCCTGAACCAAAATTATGTCTCTGCCCGGGTCGAAATCCCGCACTACGTCTATAACCTTCAGTTCAAACTTCTCGATCCCGGCTATGCCATACTCCGTTAGACAATACCCCTCCATCCCCGCCTTAATTTCATCAAGTCCGATATATCTGGCCGGGTCCCACACGCCCGCCGTCTGGTTTGGGTCTTTGGTCGTATCTGATTGCTCTGCGGCCGGACAAAAAGAACATCCAAGAATCACGGAAATGTAAAAAATAGAGACTAAGAAGCCGTATCTGCTACTTTTCGCCCTTGTTCTCAACATCGATGCCCTTTCAATTAACTTTCGACTGACATTTTATCGGCAGATATGGCCATTGCAAGACAAAAGATATTTTGCTACAATGCCGAGCCAGGTGAACGATTGAATACTTAGTAACAAGAGTTTTGTAAAAGTTCAGTTAGTAAGTCGAGATGGACAATAACCTGTTTCGCTGATTAGAACGGAGCACAATATGAAAGCTGACCATCGGCATGAGCTGAAAACCAATATATTGGCCGAATGGCTGGGCAATTTCCCGCAATGGGCCAAGGACAACCTCATAACTGTCGTCGCCGTGATCGTGGTGGTCGCTGTCGCTGCAGGCTTTTACATCTGGCGAAGCCTCAGCAAAAGTGCACAAGTGCAAGAGCACCTCCGGTTTACAAGCCTTGTCAACCAAATATCGAACACCAAAATGCAAATCCTCAGCGCCCAGGCTCAGGGGGCAGACCGCTCATTCATACTCTTCAAGCCTGCAGATGCCCTGAAAACCTTCGCCGACAGCACAGCCGACGACAATCTGGCGGCTATGGCTCTTATTAAACGAGCCGAAGCGCTGCGAACTGAGCTGCATTACCGGCTTGCGGCCGTGAGCAACCAGGACTTGTTGGCACAGTTGACCCGCGCAAGAGAAAGCTACACCGAGGCTGTAGAGAAATCCTCATCCAATCCCTCGTTAAGGGCCGCGGCCAAGTTCGGACTCGGACTGTGCGACGAAGAGCTCGGCAATTTCGATAAGGCACGGCAAACATATCGCGAAATCGCAGATGACCCGGCTTTCGATGGCACTGTTGCCGTCACCCAGGCAAAGCTGCGTCTCGACACAATGGCCGATTACAAGAGCAGTGTGGTCTTCAGGCCCAAACCTGTTGTGCTGCCAAAGCAGATTTTTGATCTTAACAAGCTCGACGATATGGGGCCACGTATCGATCCCAAGCTGTTTGCTGACGCCAATCTGCCTGCCGAGGCCAACCGCCCCCCCGATGTCAATTTGCCTGAGGACGCTAATCAGCCTGCTGAGACTAATCTACCTGCACACGAGCCAAACAACGCAGCCGGCGCCCAAGACACTGATCTGACACCCAAGGAGCCAAATACCGTCTCCGAGGTCCTCGATGTTAATGCGGCCTCGCAGGATGCCAATAGCCTCTCCGCGGCCGCCGATGCCAATGTCCCCTCCAAGTGATTCACAAAGCGATGCCTCTGGGTTGCCGGAGCCCGGAGGCGAGCCCCTGACCCTGCACGTCGGGAGTTCGATCAAAGAGCGCAGGATTGACAAGTACCTCCACGGCCGATTCAGTAACCTCAGCCGGCGATTCCTGCAGGACGCAATCAAGGCGGGGGCCGTCAAGGTCAACGGCAAAACGGTCAGACCCAGCTTCAAGCTGAGCCCGGCTGACGTACTTGAATTGACGCTGCCAGAGCCGCCAAGTAAGGACATTCTCCCCGAAGACATCCCGCTGAACATAATCTACGAGGACGACGAAATAATCATCCTCAACAAACAGCCCGGCATACTCGTCCACCCCGCCCGCGGCAACACGCACGGCACTTTGGTAAACGCCCTTGCATTTTACTGCGATAAGCTCTCGAGCGGTCTGCGCGGGGCGCCCCAAACGCGAAAGAACGCGTTTGCCGAGCCCGGCGAATGTGGCACGGGCTTCCAGCCCGTGAAAACACGGCCAAGATGGCCGGGCCACTTTAGACCGGGCATCGTACATCGTCTCGACAAAAACACCACCGGCGTTATGGTCATCGCAAAAAACGACGACGCCCAGTGGAAGATCGCCCACCAGTTCGAGCGCCGCCAGGTCAATAAGACCTATCTCGCCATCGTCCACGGCACCCCCGACCTCACGCGCGACCGCATAAACGCCCCGCTGGGCGTCCACCCAAGAATGCGGGAAAAATATGCAATCCGTCCGGATACCGGCAAAGAGTCAATTACGTTTTACGAGGTCCTCGAGTCTTTCCGCGGCTTTTCTTTTATGAAAATGACCCCCAAAACCGGCCGAACACATCAGATCCGCGTCCACCTTTCATACATAAAGCACCCCATAGTCGCCGACGATATGTACGGCGGAAAACTCGTTTATCCCTGGCAATTGGCCGACGCCCAACCTGCCGCCCAGGAGCCGGTCATAGACCGCGTCGCCCTCCACGCCTCAACCCTCGAATTCAAACACCCAACAACCAACGAAATGGCCAAATTTGAAGCCCCCCTGCCCGACGATATGCAAAAACTCCTCGATATGCTGAGAAAATACCGAAAAACCTGACACGCGCCTCCGTTATTCCGGTCCAGCTACCCCAAGTTCGCCAGTTGAAAGCGCTTTCGTTTTTTTTCAAAAAAAATGTGGTTGATTCGAGTCAATCAGAAGCAATTCGGTAAGCATTATCATCTTAAACGGTTTGTAGTATAGACCTACCCAATTGAAACATAGCAAAATCCTTGTCATCATTGCCGTCGGTCGAAAAGGGGGTTGCTATGTTTCTCAAAAGATGTACCCGTAATGAAGAATGGTAAGCCACATACATACTGGCAATTGGTAGAATCGTATCGAACGCCGAGAGGGCCACGCCATCGGGTAAAGGTGATTTGAAAATCCGTCCCATTTGGCATCAACTGGAACATCGGGTGCAGGAACACATTTTGTTCTCTTTTTTGGCTTACGCACTGTGGAAGACCCTACAAATCTGGATGGAACGATCTGGCCTGGGCCGAGGTCTCAGAACGGTTATCGAAGAGTTTGCCCGCCTCAAAGCCAATGATGTGATTCTCAAGACATCGGCTGGCCGGGAAATACCGCGATTGGGCGATTTCGACCATACTGCCGGCTTTGGGCCACTGGCTGTTACAGGAGTAGGAGTCCCAGGGTTTATGAAACCAGACTTTGATGACGCGCGAGCCTAAGGCGAGGATTCGGTCGGCGCCTTCATTCAGGAAATCCTTGTCGGTCAAATGGTATTGTCCGTTGACGTGCGTGATCCCGATGATGTCGCGGAGTCGTTTTGGAGTATTGTCTTTTTGGCTGACAGTCTCCACGGCTTGTGTTTGGGCGCAACCGGCACAGAGTATCGCCAAAACAAGATTGCACTAACATAGTCCTTCATTTGATTTGGGCGAAGCTGTTTTTTGCGGCTTCGATGGTTTTTTCGATGTCCTCATGTGTGTGGGCGAGTGAGACGAACATCGCTTCGTAGGTGCTTGGTGCAAGATAAACTCCCTGGTTTAGCATAGCGGCGAAGAATTCTTTGAAGCTCTCTATATTGGTTGCCTGTACATCGGCGAAGTTCCGCACGGGTTTGTCGGTGAAAAAGCAGCTCATAATCGAGCCGAGGCGATTAATAATCAGGCTGACGCCGGCGCTCTTGGCGGCATCGGCAAGGCCCGCCTCCAGGGTTGCCGAGGACGATTCGAGTTTTTCGTAGCAGTCGCCTTTGGTGAGGATATCCAGTGTTGCGTTGGCTGCGGCGGTTGCGATGGGGTTGCCGCTGAGTGTGCCGGCCTGATAGACGGGTCCGAGGGGTGCGAGCATATCCATAATATCTGCTCGTCCGCCGACGGCTGCCGCCGGGAGCCCGCCGCCGATGATTTTGCCCAGACAGGTAAGATCGCCCTTAATTGCGAAAAGCTCTTGGGCCCCGCCTGGCGCGAGACGGAAACCGGTTATGACCTCGTCTAATATCAGCAGGGTATCGCGTCCGTTACACAACTCGCGGAGCATCTGAAGGTATCCGTCGGCCGGGCCGATTACTCCCATATTTGCGGCTACAGGCTCGATGAGAACGGCGGCGATCTCGCCTTTGTGCCTCTCGAAGGCGGCCTTTACTGCCTCGATATCATTGTATGGGAGTACGACGGTGAGCTTTGCGATAGAATTGGGGACGCCGGCGCTGGATGCAATAGCTGTTTCGGCCAGGCCGGAGCCGGCGGCGACCAGCAGCGAGTCGCTGTGGCCGTGGTAGCAGCCGGCCATTTTGATAATCAGGTCCTTCCTGGTGTAGGCGCGGGCCAGCCGGATGGCGGTCATTACCGCCTCGGTGCCGCTGCTTACGAACCGCACCTTCTCGATAGAGTCGTAGGCGGCAATCACTTTCTCGGCCAGTTCGGTCTCGGCCAGAGTTGGGGCGCCGAACGAGCTGCCCTTTGGGGCGGCGGCAAGAATGGCTTCGAGGACGGCGGCATGCGCGTGGCCCAGGATCATCGGGCCCCAGGAGCAGACATAGTCAATGTATTGATTGCCGTCGATGTCATAGACTTTCGAGCCTTTGGCCGAGTCGATGAAGACCGGACCCATATCAACGCCGCCGAAGGCCCGCACGGGGGAATCCACGCCGCCCGGCAGGTACTTACAGGCCTGTGCAAAGGCATCAGCCGATTTTGTGCATTTGCTTTGTTTATTCATTTTAGGGGCCTATCATAGGAGCATCGAGACCAAAGTCCAGTCTTTATTATCCTTCCCCGAGGCGCAATTCGTTGGGAAGACATCGGGGCGGCGGGGGTCGAAAATGAGGTGTAGGGGTATTTCTCACCGCCGAGGTCGCACAGAGCGCAGAGATTGTTGTGATACAAGGGCATAGGGGAAATTCCCTCCCCGGAAATTTCGCTGGAAAAATTCTTGATTTTTCCGGGCGGATTTGGTAGTATATTATTCGGCCCAAAGGCGTAGAAAAGAACAGCTAATTAGCCCCAAGGCCGATATTTGGGAATTCGCAGTCGATTAGCTAAAAAGCGTGATTTAGTTCTCAGCCAAAGAAATGAGTAAATCGAGTTTTCCCATCGGGATGGTAGTGCCCCTTCTATTCGCTTTCGTAGCGGCCTGTTTCGCGGAGTACTCCCGGGCATAGGAGCCGAGACATACACGTACTGTTGATGCAATAGTCACAAGCTCTGAAGTCATTAAGGGTACAAAACAAACGGATGAATCTGAGCCGCTAACGTTGTTAGATTCACTCCCAGACGCCTCGAGTCTTAGACCTATCCCCTTGCTGGAGCCCGATGAAAACAGGGCTGGTCCTCCGGCACCTGAAGAACCTATGGTTCGTTACGACGTGAGAACTGGCGAAGAGGTCGTTATCGAACTGCCTGATGAAATCAAACAACAATTGCTCACATACAAACCAAGGGCAAGTGCAGGAAATACTACGATATCAGAACTTGAAGCAGGGCGAGGAGTACAGACTCTCAACATGTCTGCCTTGGAAAAGGTACCATATCCCAAAGACTACCCTGCGTGTGTGAGTGTGCTGCTGACCACATCACAGGGACGCGGGTCGGGTGTATTGATCGACCCATACTTCGTTCTGACAGCTGGGCATTGTATTCATGAAGGTGACGGTGGGAATTGGGCAGAAGATGTTATGGTGTATCCAGGCTTCGACAGCCAAGACCGAAAGAGCCCCTACGGATACGCCGAATACGCGGCACTCTACTCGTGGCCAGGATGGATGCAGGATAGTAGTGAGCAACATGACTTGGGTCTAGTTGAACTGAAAAGACCTGTAGGCGCTCTTACGGGATACCACTCATACAGCCATGAAGCCGCCTGCTCATTTTACACTGGCAATTCTTTCTATATCCCAGGTTACCCTGCGGATGGACCATATAAAGATAATTTGGATATGTATTACTTCCATGGCAGCTTCGGCGGGTGCCCCACGCTCTTCCCGAATATAGTTACGTTTTTCAGACAGTCCTACGGAGGTCAAAGTGGAAGCGGAGTTTGCTATACAGATGGCTCTGGATATACCGTTTATGCTGTGTTGACTGGAGGGATTAGCCTGATCAACCATACTCGATGCACAAGAGTAACTTCAAGCAAATTCGCTGACATCGTGAACTGGATAGGCAACCGGACTCCGTTCATCTTTGATTTGGTTGCTCTAAACTTGCGAATCAACCCAACGTCCATAGACGCCGGTTCTCAGTTGTCATCCTTGGATTATCTTGTTCACAATTATGGATCGATGACTTGGTCTGGAACGGTTGATGTGCAGGTGTATTTATCAGGTGACCCGAATATCACAACTGATGACACGTTGATACAACGCCACAGCTTCTCAACTACGCTTCACCCTAAAGCTAACGTCCGGGTAAATGTCCCAACCGTAGTGCTCCCCTGAAATCAAGACACTTTTAAGCGGCAGCGAGGGTATT
>CAYWOD010000080.1:0-14391 GCA_964459805.1 uncultured Pirellulales bacterium | reverse complement strand
ACCTGGATTCCTGCTTTCGCAGGAATGACAAATGCTGTTTCCGCAACAGCAACTATTTAGCCCCGCAATTGATTGCGGGATTTTTCTAAGTCAACAGTCGCCGGGGCCTTCGATTTGCCCCTATCTGCCGGACCAGCATACCAGCCTGCCGTCTTTCAGTGACATATACAGCTTGCCCTTGGCAGCAATCAGCCCGTCAAAGACCGGCGGGCTCTCCAGCTTGTACTGAGCCAGCTTCGACCCGTCAGCCGCCGAGACCGCTAACAGCACGGCGCCCTTGCGCCTGCGTATCGCCCCCGAAGGACCTTTCGGATCGTAAATGTTCGGCGTCCCTGCGATGAACACGGTATCACCTGCCTTGACCATCCCTTTGGCTCTGACCTGAACATAGACCATCCACTTGCCGGTGTACGCAAACGGATAGCCGCCTCTCTTTTTCTTGCGTCTCCTGGTGTTTTTCTTTACGTCGTCGGTTTTGCCGGCCGGTTCAGCACCTTTCGACTTCTGATCTATAGTCCCCGCAAAGAGGGCGTAGCCGGATTCCCGCGGGTCGAACACAGAATGCCTGCCCAAAGGATAGGCCTTCATCCCGAAAACATCTTTGCCGTCCAATGTCAAAATCTCACCTATGGGTCTGTCGTTGCTACCGTCAAACGGATATAACTGCGGCGTACTCCCATACCGCAGCACCGTATCGACCATCCAGCCCGTCCGATGGTTCCACGAATCGTCCAGAAACCCCGCCGACGCAAACAGGTGCGGCTCTGTGACGTTCTTTACCGGCCTGCACGTAAGGTCAAACGCATTGTTGCGCAGATACAACAGCTTGCCGTCACTGGCTAAAATGTCGGACAGCCCTCCTTCGACGTCCTTGCCGCCCGCGCTGCGTACAACCTGGTGTCGTCCTTCTTTATCCCACGGTCCGCTAAATACGTACTCATAGCGCCTTTCGCCGCTGGCCGGGTCCAGACCGTACAAATATATCCCCCCGTCCAGAAACGTTGACCTGCCCGCCGTGAAATACACCGTCTCGTTTACAATAAGCACGCTGCCGTGTACCGGCCACGCCGACTCGAGCTGCTCCCACGCCCCAATAAATCGCTCCTGCGGCACCGCCCGAAACCGCCAGGCAACCGCCCCGTCCGAGGCTCGCAAACAATACACCCAACCGTCCGCAGACCCAAACAATGCCAGCCCGTTATAAATCGTCGGCGGAGAGTCCACCCTCGCGCCTGCAGTATAGCTCCAAACGATCTGCCCGTCCTTCTCATCCAGCGCGTACACCGTATGTGCATCAACGCTACAAACAAAAACCTTCCCCTCCGCCGCGACCGCCTGGCTCAGCCGACCTCCTAATTTAACCTCCCACGCCTGCTTTATGTCCTTAGAAGCCCCGGACGCCGTCGCACCACCTCGCGCCGCATTATGACGGAACATCGGCCACTCGCCACCCTTGGTGGTTCGCGCCCCTGTTTTCACCCGCGTCGCCTTGCCGTAAGCGGGTCCTTTCTCAAAAACCGTCTGACCTCTCCCTTCTGCCCTCTGACCCGCCGGCGCCAGAGCAAGGTAATTATTGAGCTTTACCGACCTGTTGCATTCGCAATTGTCCGGCGTCGCATACAAAAGACCGTTACAAGGCACGATCCCGTACTGACACGTACCGCGCACAAAATTATGAGAAATGTCGTCCGTCGTCCCCAATGGCAGAAATTCCACGCCGTTAGCGCCGATCAAAAGGTACTTCACCGTCGCCTTGTCACGATAGCACCGATGATGACTCATCGTATCCTTATGAGGCCTCCCGATGTTCGCCTCTTGTACTCCCGTAAGCGGATTGAGCCCTCCCTTCCCGCCAAGGCCGGGCCATACCAGAGACTTCGCAAGGAATATGTTCGGCGCCGACACCGGGTGAGCTTCTCGCGAACCCGTGTTCCACAGTTTCTTCCCGTCTTTCAGTGAGAATGCCTCGAGCGTCCTTCCGTCCGCGCAATAGGCCGCTGCCTCCCCGATTACGACAACACCCGGAGTCCCGGGACCCTTGATTGTCGTCGTCCGCGGGACCCGCCACAGCTCCCTGCCCATCGTCTTGTCCACGCACACCAGGTGAGTCTCATTCAAAAACACCGCACACTTATCGCGCACCGCAAGTGACATAGCCTTATAGCCCTTGGTATCGGCGCCCGATTTCTCCCACAGCCTCCTCCCCGAATCCGCATCTATCGCCGCAACCGAGCAAACAGGGTCGTTCACAATCCAGGGATCGTTTTCCAAATCGTGTTTGTATTTCGCAGACCTCTCCTTCAGATAATTCAGACCCGTCGGATACGTCGGATCCCCCACAGCCAAATACAATACCCCGTTTTCAAACAGAATCTCCTGAGTTCCCTGCGTCCCCTTGTAAGTCTTAACAACCTCACCCGTCGCACTATCCAGCGCCGTAACCGGCCCGTGCATTCCGAGGGTGACATACACACGCTTCGCCGTCGCAACCAACCGCCTCGGCTGCTGCACGGGGCCCGTTCGGTGTGGCCGCGAAACAGGCTCCCATTCCCGAATCGCCGCTTTCCAAAGCAGCAATCCGTTAAACGCATCCCGCGCCTTGACATACCACTGCCCCGGCCGGTAGGGCAGCTCAATCAGCCCGTTGTCCTCGATCGAGAATATCCGCCCGCCCGCCGAGACCACCGCACGCACGCCCCCAATCGTATCGTGATGCCGGTCCGTTTTCGGCTCCTGCATCCACTGCATACGCCTCGGCGGCCCGACAACCGTATCGTTTGCCACCGCATTATTGTCCGGACCGTGAAGGTAATGCGACCATTCATCTATCTCCTTCGGCCAGGGCTTGACCGTTTTCTCCCACTTATTGCCTTTCTTCATCAAAGCCACCCCCTTTGGAACAAGCACGCGCATCATCTCATCCATCGAGATTCCGCTTGGCTCCTCGGCTATAATCAAATTGATCATGTTCTCCGTGTACGGCAGCCTCCTCCCGCTCAGCTTCATAACCGAGACCCGTCCGTACACGCCCCGCGACTTTATATTCTCGCGCGCCTTCTCAACGTTCCGCGTATCGGCATCAAGTCCGTGCACAAGGAATCGCTCGTTGACAAGCAGCTCCGCAGTGCCCTTGCCGTCCCCGCACCCGAGATGCACTATCAGACCCCCCGTAAACCCGGACGATTCGAGCACATCCAGCACATCCTGCCCGAACGCAGGCTGAATTAGACAACATAATAGGATCCACTCGATTATTCTCGTCACTTTGCTCCTTAACGGTCAGTCTAAATACATTATACCATGTTTGTAGCCTTCTTGCACCCGAGTATATACATACGCCCGCCCGCACCGTCCTTTTGCGCCTCATAGTACGCAGCGCATTTCAGTCGACTCACGACTTTGCTAATCGTCTGCCCGCCCGCCGCAATGACCACATGCACGTGTTTGCTCCCTACTGATACTGCAAGTATCCTCTCGCCAATTCTCTCCCCTTCTGCCAATACCCTGCAACCATGAACCGTATGTGGTCCACGTCACCATGTACCCAAGAACTTTAGCCATCTCTGCACTACCCATCAACGCCCGCCCTCAAGGCGTTGCCACTTAGAATATATGGAACGACCGGCCCCCGCGTTGCAGAGATCGTCATATGCCGATAAATCAGTATATGCGATGAAGTGGGATGTTCCCACTGATAATCGCGGATTATCACCTTGCGGTAACAGAGCCGCATACAACCGAAAGGAGCCGGTCATGAGTATCAGACTGATTCATCGTCCAAGAAGCCTGCACCTTGAAGTGTTCAAAAAAATGTAGTACAAAAAATCAGAACATAAACCATTGACAAAGGTCGTTCCATATCAGCCCGAAACCAATTCACTATGAGTTCTTTATGACGGCGGAGCATGGAGGCGACTTTCTTCATGGGCTCAATCCGAGAACGCATAGCTCGCCTACACCAGCGATCCAGAAACCAACCAGCCCAATAGGCACTGCGGTACTCCCAGAAAAACTGGAAATCCTCTTTCAGCAGATGAGGTATCGTAACCGGGGCGCTTGCCTCCAGAGGCCGAACATATAAGACGACTATTGCTGCGGGGGCGAATGGTAATATCGAGTTTGAGTTGTTTACCTTCCTTCAATTGGATATCCGTATAAATAAAAGACCGGTGTTTCTGCACACGATTGAGTATGGTCTTAAGTTGCATCCTGAATCTTTTCTGGCTGACTGTTTTTTGATGAAAACAGTCTATGATCCAAATTGTGAGTCAGGATACACTGTTTATCATCTGTTCCGTTGATTTTCCTCACTTTCGTTTTACAATATCTGGCTTCGGTTGGGGGGTGTTTGAAAAGATTTAACAGCTTCGCCGAAGGCGATTCCTTCTATTTTTACCCACAAATTATTTCAGAGAGCCGTTTTTAATTTCATCGCTATATGCTCATCTTTCAGACGGGAGGGTCAATCTTTAATGTATATTATACGTTTTGGCCGGCTAAGAAGTAAGAACTTAAAACGCGCAGTTACGCGTTAATCAGTGGAGCAGGGATGACGAGTTCTCGAATAAGGTGCGGTAAAGCGCTACCTTAGTTGGTTTTTGAGGTCGTGTGCGCTGCGGATAAGCTCATCTCTGTTCGGCTGTTGTTTTGGGGCAAGCTCGAATGTCCATTCGTAGGAATCGACAATCCTCTTGGGATTGACTATCTGCGCGAAGAAATCCCAGGGGAACTTGTCGTACCAGGGCGATTTTAGCTCCCGGTGGGTTCTTAGAGTTTGAAAGCCCTCTTTGCTTATCCTGACGTTGTAATCGCCGTACCAGCTAAAAGGAACGGTAACGGGCGATTGTCCTATTTCCTCGTCGTTGAGTACGACGAGCGCATCGGGCGGCTTGGTATTAATTGTCAGCCTGCGTTCGACACAGCCGGCAAGCACCACGGTTACAAACAAGCCTACGACCAGCAAAGTCCGTATATTCAGCTTTCCCATATCCAATACCCTCGAACTTTCAGCACTGATTAACGCTCACATTATAAGGTAAACGCGGCGAGATGAAAGTTGAAAGTTGGCAGTGCGCCGTTTTTTATCCGCCGGGCCGACCCGGTCAACATTCGTTGTCGGTGGATTTCCGAGGGTTTATCAGTCAGCGGGGACGCATCTGCCTTTGGCCCAGGCGCGGAGGCATTGTACGCTCTCGGCCATTGTTACCGACAACGGGGGCGAGGCGCTCAATGCGGCCAGAATTCGGTCCGTATCGAGCTCGGTTTTGCCTGAGTAGGCCTCGTGCAGGGCTGAAATGACGGCCTGCTCGATTTCGGACCCGCTGCGGCCCTCGGAGGCCTCGGCGAGCGAGTGGAGGTCAAAGTTTTGAGGGATGCGACCACGTTTTTTCAGGTGAATATCGAATATCTCCTTCCGCACAGTTGCATCGGGCAGGTCAACGAAGAATATCTCATCGAATCGGCCCTTGCGAAGCAGCTCCGGCGGCAGGGCCTCAATGTCGTTGGCTGTGGCGACCACAAATACCGGCGCTTCACGCTCCTGGAGCCAGGTCAGCAGTGTCCCAAACATTCTCTGAGACAGACCTCCATCGGCGCTTCGACTGGCAGCCGAAGCGAAGGCCTTTTCGATTTCGTCGATCCACAGAATCACCGGGGCCATCATTTCGGTCTGGCGCAGGGCCTCGCGGAGGTTGCGTTCGGACTCGCCGATGAAGCTGGCGTACAGGGCTCCAGGGTCCATTCTCAGGAGTGGCTGATGCCAGGCGGTTGCGATGGCTTTTGCGCAGAGGCTTTTCCCGGCCCCCTGTACGCCGAGCATAAGAACGCCTCTGGGGGCCTCAAGGCCGAACTGGGCGGCGTCGGAACTGAAAGCGTCTTTCCGCTGGCTGAGCCATTTCTTCAGGTTTCTCATACCGCCGATTTCGCCCAGGTCAAGGGGCGTCTTGACGTACTCGAGAAGGCCTCCATGCTGTATCATCCGGCGTTTGCTGGCGATTACAACGTTTATGTCGTCGTCGTCAAAGCGTTGGTCGGCAACGACCGTATCACTGATGATTCTCACCGCCTGGCGGCGGGTGAGCCCGCGCAGGTTGCGGACAATCGTGTCCAGGCCCTTTTGGCTGATGCCGACCTCGATCGTCTTTTTGCTATGGATGCGCTGGAGCGTTGCGCGGATGATCTCGTGCAGCTCCTTTTCGTCGGGGAAAGAGATTTCAAAGGGCCTCGTGTACGATTTGATCACGTCGGGCAGATTGTCTTTGCCGTCGATCATTACGATTGTCAGGCCGGTTTTGTCGAAGCTCTCTATCATGTCGCGGAGGATTCGCAGGGCCTTGCCGCTCTTGAGGTGGTCGGCGAGGTCGAGAGTCACGCAGATAGAGCCGGGCTTGGCGCCGGCGAGGTTGGCCAGACCGGCGGCGGGGGTATCGGTATCCACTATAGCAGGGCTGCCGGCCAGCAGGCCCTCCCGGACGCCGTCGGACGCGGACCATATCCACATATCACGACCAAGGCCCAAAGCCGTCTGGCGGACTATTTCAAGTGCGTACCGCTCCTCGTGCGTGACGACGGATATGCAGCAGTACCGCCCGGTTATCAACTGCTCAAATCGCTCAAAATCATCCATCAGATGTTTCTCCCACGTTTTGGCATTGGCAGGATATGCTCAGCCTGGCGGTCCACGATAGAGTCGATCTGGCCGGGGTCCTTGCCGGGGGCGTGGCGAGCGATCTTGCGGTGCATAATCATCGCCGAGATGTCGGCGTCGTAGGTGGAGATTTGGCCGTAGCCCTCGGCCCCGGCGTCGGTGCGAATGCGAACTATGCTCACATTGCCGCTGGTGAAGGTCTCGAGGCTCTTGATCTTCTGGCCTGTAGGCTTGAGCGCCGTGCGATATCGGTAATCGAGCGTATCAGGGACGTTGTGGCCGGCAACGCACGGCTGGATTTCCCCTGAGATAGCCGATGCCAGGTCCGCTGCCCCGGCGGCCTTTAGGAATTCGCGACGGCTGTTGTGCATTGCTTATCCTCCTGTTCTGCGTTCTGCATTTTGGTCCGATGCCGCTTCAGTATGTAGAAACGACTCAGTCAGTGCCTTTTAGATACGAAGTATATCCACAAGCTCGCTCGCATTCAAACAAATATGTTTGACCGGTTGACAGGAGCGTTTCGGGCCGGTAAGTTATTGGCGAGATTTGGATTTCTCTGTTGGTGAGCGCATTATGAAGATTTCGCTGAATTGGTTAAGTGATTATGTTGAAACGGGCCTTGGGGCCGAGCAGATTGCAGAGGTTCTAAGCGATGTGGGCCTTGCCTGTGAGGGCATGGAGTATCCAAAAGGTGATACCGTTCTCGACCTCGAGATAACGAGCAATAGGGGCGACTGCCTCGGGCACATCGGGATCGCCCGCGAGCTGGCGGCTGCTATCGGTGCTGAGCTCAAGATTCCGACGGTTGAGGTGGACGAGTCGAACAGAGACGTCAACGAATTAGCAAGTGTCGAGATTGCCGATCCCGATCTGTGCGGGCGATATACCGCTCGTGTTATTGACGGTGTAAAGATTGGTCCGTCGCCGGCTTGGATGGTAAAGCGACTCGAGGCCGTCGGGATGCGGAGCGTCAATAACGTTGTTGACGCGACGAACTATGCGATGTTAGAGACGGGGCAGCCGCCGCACGCCTTCGATTATGCAAGAATCGCCGAGGGCAAGATCATCGTCAGAAGGGCCGTTGCGGGTGAACGCATAGTCAGTATCGATGGCACACAGTGCGATCTCGTTACTGATATGCTGATTATTACCGACCCTCGAGGGCCTGTGGCGGTGGCGGGGGTGATGGGCGGACTCGATACCGAGGTCGGTGATGCGACCACCGCAATTCTTCTGGAGGATGCGTATTTCGATCCGGTCAGTGTTCGCAGGACCTCCCGCCGACTTAGCCTGCCGTCCGAGGCATCCTTTCGGTTCGAGCGCATTGTTGATATCGAGATGATCGAGTGGGCCTCCAAACGGACGTCCCGATTGATAACCGAGGTCGCCGGCGGTAAAGTGGCAAAGGGTGTGGTTGATGTTTATCCGAAGAAGCCGACGGTGAAGGAAGTGGCGCTGCGGTTTTCTCGTCTGAAAATGTTGCTTGGCGTCGAGGTGCCGCGAGAAGAGGTGAGAAGGATTCTGTCGTCCTTGAGTTTCCAGCCGCGGCCGGCGGATGATGCGATTGTCTGCTCAGTGCCCACCTGGCGCAGTGACGTTTATCGTGAGGCGGATTTAATCGAAGAAGTCGCGCGTGTGTACGGCTACAATAAGGTGCCGACGGAGCGCAAAATCCAAATCGAAGTGGTCCCGGTTGATGACCGTCAGAGGATGGCTGAGTCGATTGGCGCGTATCTCAATGGATGCGGGTTCTATGAAACGATTAATGTGAGTTTCGTTGAGGAGTCCGTGGCTGAGCTTTTCACAGAGCAAGCCCGCGAGCGGCACTTGAGCGTGAGAGACGAGTCGAGGAGAAGTGCGAATTTGCTTCGTCAAACGCTTATCGGCTCGCTGCTTGGGGTTCTCAAGACAAATCTCAACGCCAAGAATCAACCGTGCAGAGTGTTTGAAATTGCCGATACTTTTGTGCCGAAGGACGGTGATGGTGGGCTGCCTGCTGAGGAGGCTAAGCTGGCACTTGTCTGTGACGGCGATTTGAGAGACCTCTGCGGCGTGATTGAAGGGCTGATAAAGAGCATTCACAGAGATGCTGAGACGGTTTTTGTCCCTGCTGATCTGGTTTGGGCCGAGGCCGGGGCCCAAATCAGGGTGAACGGCGAAGCGATAGGGGCGGCGGGGATTGTCTCGGCGGCGACCAGAGACAAATTCGATTTCAAGGAGCTTGCGCCTTGTGCCGCAGAATTGATTTTTTCGTCACTGTTGTCTCTGCCTACCGGCCCCGTAAAAGTAAAGCCGATACCGAGATTTCCTGCAATCCAGCGAGACCTTTCGATCATTGTGAACGAGGAAGTTCGCTGGTCCGAGATTATCGACGCGGTCAAGGACAGCGCCTCAGCTGAGCTCGAAGACGTCCAGTTTATCGGGATATACCGCGGCAAGGGCATCCCCTCCGGTCGAAAAAGCATCACCCTCTCACTGCGGTTTAGAGACGAGGACGGCACCTTGACCCACGATTCAGTGGACGGCCTTGAAAAGACTATCGTAGATAGCCTCACGCAAGCAGTCCGTGCCGAGTTGCGAACCGTCTAACCAAGTCTTCTTCCCAGAGTTGTCAGCAGGTTGAGCTTGTTGATTTGTTGGCAATGCGCCCGCTTGACCATTTGGTGATTCCGCCGTCGATCCTGTTTCAATGGTGCTTTAATTGGCGTGCATTTTACAGTTGGAGGCAGGGAGAGGTCATTTTCGTGGTAACTGTGAATTTGCTGTAGAAAAAGACCGCGAAAAGCCGAAAAACCTATAAATACAGCCTCTAAGGCCGGGGATTTGTCGCGAGGTTTCGCGGTATTTTCTTGACTTTCGCCTGGCATTTTGTATATAATGTAGTTGCGGGCTGACCCCTGCGGTGCTCGTGCAGAAAGACGTGTTTGAAAGAACCGATACCCGTACTCAGGGAAATCAGGCCTTGTTGGATCGGAAACGCCTACTTCGATAGGACTTTCGGACGCAAGCAACGATTGCCCACTTGGAAGTAATGGGTTCTCTTCAAACGCTTTCTTACGGCACCCGCGGAGGTGGGCCTGGCAATTTTTAAAAGGCCTGTTTTTGCAGGCCTTTTTTCATTTCCGGCGCGCCCAGAGGCACAAGGACTTTTGGGATATCGGACCATGAAAACTGCCGAAAAGCGGCTGTTTGCCTTGTTTTTTGCAGTTAAGCCAAAGAATAGATTGGTCGATTAGATTAAGAGCCTTTGTGCAATCGCTTTTTGGCTTAGACTGTTAGTGTTTACCATTACACGACTTACACGGAGAAGTGGAAAATGCCAAGTGTCCGTAGCTTCACTGTTCTGCCGGCACTGCCGGACCTGCTCAAAGACCTCGAATTGATTGCAAAGAATGTGTTCTGGTCCTGGAACCCTGAGTTGGTTGAGCTGTTCAAGCGGATTGACAGCAATTTGTGGTTGGCCTGCAGTCACAATCCCGTCAAAATGCTCGGCAATATCTCGCAAGCGAAACTGGAGTCACTGGCTGAGAATCAAGGCTTCTTAGGCGAGCTCCGGCGTGCCGCGGAAAAGGTCAAAGCATATCTCGACGGACCGACCTGGTTTGAAAAGGTCTGTGCGAAGTGCAGCAAGCCGATTATTGCATATTTCAGTGCGGAGTTTGGCATCCATGAGTGTCTGCCCATTTACGCGGGCGGGCTGGGAATTCTGGCCGGCGACCACCTCAAAAGTGCTTCGGACCTCGGCGTTCCATTAGTCGGAGTCGGCCTGCTGTATCAGAAGGGCTATTTTCGTCAGTATCTGAACATAGATGGCTGGCAGCAGGAGGTGTATGCCGAGAACGACTTCTACAATATGCCGATTGAGCTGGTTCGCAAGGACAGCGGGCGGCCATTAACGGTCAGTGTCGAATATCCGGGCAGATGTGTCTTGGCGCAGATATGGTGCGCTTCAGTCGGCAGGGTAAGACTGTATCTGCTGGATACGAATATACCGGCGAATTCATCCGCCGACCGCATGATCACCAGCAGTCTCTACGGCGGCGAGCGCGAGCTGAGGATACGTCAGGAGATTATGCTCGGCATCGGCGGCTTGAAGGCCCTTTCGGCTATGGACATCGCACCTACTGTCTGTCACATGAATGAGGGCCACGCGGCCTTTATGGCGCTTGAGCGAATCCGCGATCTGCGAAGCACCAAGAACATGACGTTTGATGAGGCCGTGGAGGCAACCAGGGCGGGCAATATTTTTACGATACACACGCCTGTTAAGGCGGGCCTCGATGAATTCCGCGTGGAGCTGATGGACAAGTACTTCGCCAGCTATTTTCCCAGGTTGGGGATCAATCGCAAGCGTTTCCTGGGGTTAGGCAGAATGCTGTCCGACGATGATAATGAGTCATTCAAGATGCCGATTCTTGCGCTGCGGCTGAGCAGCTATGCAAACGGCGTGAGCAAGTTACACGGCGAAATCTCCCGCGGGATGTGGGGCAGCCTCTGGCCCGGTGTCCCTCTCGACGAAGTCCCTATTAAGTCGGTTACAAACGGCATCCACATCAGGAACTGGCTGTCGGATGAGATGAATTCGCTGTATGAAAGGTATCTTGGCCCGAACTGGGCTGATGAGACTACGGACAAGTCTATATGGAACCACGTTGACCAAATTCCCGATGAGGAGTTCTGGCAGATACATCAGCGGTGCAGGGAGCATCTGGTTGTGTTTGCACGGAACCGTCTCAAGGCGCAGATGCAGCGCAGAGGGACTTACCACACCGAGTTGAACCACGCCGAGGAGGTCCTCGACCCTGAGGCACTGACCATCGGATTTGCCAGAAGATTCGTGAGCTACAAGAGAGGGACTTTGTTGCTTAAAGACTCCCAGCGTCTAATTAGGTTGCTTACCGACCCGAAGCGGCCCGTCCAGCTCATCTTTGCCGGTAAGGCTCACCCAAGGGACGCCGAAGGAAAGGACATTATACGTCACATAGTACACTTTGCCACTCAGCACGATGTCAGACGCCGAATTGTATTTCTGGAGAACTACGATATGGATATGGCAAGGGTCCTGGTTCGTGGTGTGGATGTCTGGCTCAGCAATCCGCGAAGACCGATGGAAGCCAGCGGCACGAGCGGGATGAAAGCGGCGGTTAACGGCGTGCTGAATATGAGCACTCTGGATGGCTGGTGGTGCGAGGGCTATACACCGGATGGAGGATGGGTTATTGGCGCCGGCGAAAGCTACGAAGATGCCGACTACCAGGATATGGTTGAGTCGCAGGCTATTTACAACATGCTCGAGAACGAGGTTATTCCCTTGTTTTACACTCGCTCGGCGGACAATTTACCGCGGGCCTGGATACGCAGGGTGAAAAACTCCATCAAGTGGATAGCGCCTCGCTTCAACACGCACAGGATGGTTGCGGAGTACACCCGCAGGTTCTACAACCAGGCCGCCGCCAAATGGCGATATCTAACCGCTGAAGCTATGGCAAGAGCCAGGGCGTTCTCACAGTGGAAAGCGGATATTCGAGAAGCGTGGTCTCAATGCGCTGTTTTGAATGTGATAATGCAAGTTCACAACGCCGACGGCAGCGAACAGTTGAATCCCAAACAACTGCAGCTCAGGGTTGGCTCGCAATTGCGCGTGAGCACTCTGGTTAAGCTCGGAAAGGTCAGCCCGGATGATGTTTCAGTTGAGCTCTATCACGGTCCGGTCGATACCTGGGGAAATATCAGAGAAGGCTCCGCCGTCAGAATGAGTTATGAAAAACAGTCGGAGCAGCAGGGCGAGCACTGGTTTACGGGCTCGATGCCTTGCCAGAGAACCGGACAGCACGGGGTAGCTGTTAGAATACTGCCTAAGCACACGGACTTAGCCAATCCTTATGAGCTTGGTCTGATACTATGGGAAAAGACCGGCGAAATCCAGGATGCGGATACCGGCGAAACAGCCGGCGGGTAATCGAAATCGCAAGTGCGACTGAAAGCTGACCAGAAACTCACCACTCGGCAGCGAGTGGTAGTCGCAAACCCGCGAATTGAGATCTACCCATCTTCCTTGCTCTGCAGCAGTTTGTAAACCTCATCGGCGGACGCGGCATTTTCCAGCTTCTGTTTGAATTCTTCATCCAGCATCAGCCTGCTTATTTGCGCCAGTGCCTGAATGTGGGGTCCGGTCTTATCGGCCGGCGAGACAAGCAGAATCAGAATTGTCACGGGTTTGCCGTCGATGCTTTCAAATTCAATCGGCTCACGTGCAATGCCAATAGCCATAACCAGTTGCTTGACGGCGTTGGTCTTGCCGTGCGGAATGGCTATTCCGGCACCGGTGCCCGTGCTCCGCGTTCGCTCGCGTGTTAAGACCGCCTCCAGCGCAGCATCTCTTTTTGAAAGCAGCCCCTTGCCGTCGAGCAAATCCACAAGTTCGGTTATCACGGCCTCCTTCGTCTTGCTCTCCACTGGAACCTTAACGCAGTCCGGCTGCAATATCTGTGTCAGAATCATATTAGCTAAAGCCCAAAAACACTACACTTCTTATCAGGATTTACACAAACCTTTCAGTATATCCCATCGGGGCTCCAATTGCAAGGCTTTTTTGACAATTTCAACACATTCGGTGTGAAATCATTTTCTGCCATCTATCCTCCCGATTAGCCCTCGGACCCCTCCCGAGGGCCCCACCCCTATTTAGCCCCCGGTTTCACCGGGGGTCCTTTTCTTTCCACGCCGCCACACCGCCCCCGCTTAGACCTCGGACCCGTGCCGGGGGTCACCCCGAATCGCCGTTTAGCCCCGGCACCCGTGGCCGGGGCATTATTATATAACCTTCCCCCTTATGCCTTAAACTGCACGTCAAAGAAACGATAATCAGTTGCCAAATTCGTGTTTTTCCTATTATTGTGGCTGAAATATCTTCAAAATGAAGTTATAAATCTTGACCTTTCCAGACAGATTTGATATTCTACTAAAAAAGCGGCCCAGGCCGGATGTGTCGGGACAACTGAGCAAGGATATGAAATGTTATATGGACTCGGAATTACCCCGAATATTATAAAAATGGCTTCCCGAAGTGAAACCCTTTAATCGGAAGCATTGTGGCTTAAGTTCTGTCCAAGAGATTGCGGACTATACAAACAATATATTGTTCGCCCCAAAGGACTAAAGGACTTATTAATCAATTTGGAGGTATAAAATGTACGCTGCACTTTTCTTTATTCTATTCCTTCTATCTGCGGCTATTGCGGGGTTATTTGTCGTTCTTTTCATAACCAAGAAAAAAGAATTCGATGAATATTTTGAAGAATTCAAAGATATCGTAGATATTGATAAGGAAACGAAACAATATCAAAAAGAGTTTCAAGAAAGGCGCAACCAATATCAGAAATTTGTCACTGAATACGTAACAAGAGAAAATGAACTAAAGAATAGTTACACTCAAAAACGAAGTGTTTATGAAAATCTGATTAAAGAAATAAGTCTTCTGGAAGAACACACGGAAGATTTATCATATGGATTGTACGATCCACATTTCAACTTCGACACATCGGAAAGATATAAAATAGAAATACACAATATAAGGCGTCAACAAAAGGAAATGGTTCGTGCTAAAAATGCAGCCACATGTGGACAAGAGTGGACTGTTGCCGGAAGTAAAAGTGAAGGCACGAAAATGACCAACCGTACTATGAAATTGATGCTCAGGGCATTTAATAATGAATGTGATGCGGCGGTCCTGAAAGTCAGTTGGA
>CAYWOD010000079.1:0-14528 GCA_964459805.1 uncultured Pirellulales bacterium | reverse complement strand
CGATGCGGCTGCAGGGCTATGTACGGGTAACCAACAACAGCGGCGAGGATTACGAGAACGCTCAGACCCGGTTGATTGTCGGCAAGGTCCACATACTCGATCAGATAGCTGATCTTGCGCGAAGGCAGTATCCTTATGATCGGCCTGGAGTGGGCCCCAAGGAGGCAGCAGACAAGATGCTTAGCCTTAGTGAGAGGCGAGTACCGGCATTGGGGAAGATCCCGCTCACAGGCGTGCTTTTCTCGAAGCGGTTGGAGGCCAAGCAAGTCACTAAGGAGGGCCTGAGTGAGTACTTTCTCTACACGATTGAGGGGACCGAGACCATCCCGACCGGCTGGTCGAAGAGGCTGCTGAGCTTCGATGTGGATCAGGTGCCGGTGGTCAATCTCTATAAGTTCGAGCAGGAGCGGTACGGTAATGCCGTGGTTCGGTTTCTCAGTTTCAAGAATGATGAGGAACACGAATTAGGCGAGACGCCTATTCCCGGCGGGCTGCTGAAGGTCTATAGAGGCGTCGGCGACAAGGGGCATTTATCTTATACCGGGCAATCTTCGTTTAAGTATATTCCGGTGGATGAGGACGTGGAGCTCAATCTCGGGGCGGTTGCGAACGTTGTCGTCGAGCCGATGCTGATGGATTTCAGGACGAAGAACTACAGGTTCGACCGGTGGGGTAACATTTCTGGCTGGGACGAGATTCGCACGTTCAAGGTTGAGGTCAGAAACACCCGCGAGATTCCCGTTAAGGTCGAGATAAAGCGCAACTTCCCCACTCAGTACTGGGGCCTGAAAAAGAGCGGGCAGTTCGGCAAATTTGAGAAAGAGGACTTGGACACGGTGAAGTTCACGCTGGAATTGGAGCCGAGGTCAAAGATGGAATTTGAGTATGTCCTGACGACGTATCACGGCGTAAGAACGGATGACTGGACAAAAAGACAGCCACAGAGGACACAAAGGGAAGGATTAGAAAGTATTGAGATTGCCGCGTCCGCTTGGGGCGGACTCGCAATGACAGTTGGTACGAGTAGGAAAACGCTGAGGGCTGGAAAATGAAACGGATAGCGACATTAGTGGCAATTGTTTTGATGGTCGGGCCTGCCGAAGGCAAGGTTGATTTGGTTACTCTGCCTTCGCGCGAAACGGTGCAGCTTACAATCTACAACTCGGCGGATATGACTCTGGTGCGTGAGAGCAGGGCGCTGACGTTGAAGGACGGCAGTAACAAGCTGCAGTTTTCCTGGGCCAATACGCTTATCGACCCGACGAGCCTTGAGATGCTGCCTAAGGCCAATGCGGACAAGATTGACATCACCGATTTGACTTATCCGCCGAGGGTTAGGAATTTGGGCTTCTGGAATATCCAAAGCGGCGTAAGCGGAAAGGTGCCGGTCGAGATTACGTATCTGACCAGCGGCCTGTCCTGGCGGGCCTTTTACATGGGCACCCTGACCGAAGATGAGAAGACAATGCGCCTCCAGGGCTACGTCCGCGTAACCAACAATAGCGGCGAGGATTATGAGAATGCCCAGACCCGATTGATTGTCGGCAAGGTCCACATACTCGATGAGGTTGCTCAACTCGCCCGAAGGCAGTACCCCTACGGCAGACCGGGGGAAGCAATCCCTGCACCGCAGGTAGCTCGTGAGGAACAGGCTAGGTTAAGACGTGCTCGGTCCAGCGCCCGCGGCGTGGTTGTTGAGTTGGCTGCGAGGCCTAAGGAAATCAAAAAGGAAGGTCTGAGCGAGTATTTTCTTTATACGATTGAAGGGACGGAAACGATTCCCACCGGCTGGTCCAAGAGGCTGCTTAGCTTCGACGTTGACGAAGTGCCGGTGGTGAATTTGTATAAGTTCGAGCAGGAGCGCTACGGCAATTCCGTGGTTCGATTCCTTAGTTTCAAGAATGACGAAGAACATGAATTAGGCGAGACGCCGATCCCCGGCGGGCTGCTGAAGGTCTATAGGGGCGTCGGAAACAGGGGGCATCTGTCCTATACGGGCCAATCATCATTCAAGTACATTCCTGTGGACGAGGATGTAGAGCTTAACCTTGGCCCTGTTGCCGACGTTGTCGTTGAGCCGAAGTTGATGGACTTCAGAACTGATAATCATCGTTTTGACCGTCGGGGCGATGTTTCCGGTTGGGATGAGATTCGTACGTTCGATGTTGAGGTAAGGAACACTCGTGATATCCCTGCGAAGATTGAGATAAAGCGCAACTTTCCCACACAGTACTGGGAGCTGAGAAAGAATGGCGATGTCGGCGGCTTTGAGAAAATCGACCTGGATACGGTCAAGTTCACGCTCAATCTTGAGCCGAGGTCACAGAGGAAATTCCGGTACGTTCTTACGACGCACCACGGCACAAGAGAGAACCCGCAAGTTGCTTGGGATCCGAGCCCAGCTCATGGATCCATGCGTGAGATCGTAGCCCCGACACCTCTGACCTGGAAGTCCGGCGATAAGGCATCCCGGCACGATGTCTATCTCGGGATTGACAGGGAGACTGTAAGCGAAGCCGATACGTCCGAGACGACGGGCATATATCGGGGTCGGCAGAATTCTGCTACCTATATCCCCTCTGAATCTCTTCAATGGAGTCAGACTTATTACTGGCGGGTCGACGAGTACAACAGCGACGCCACTATCAGCAAGGGCAATGTCTGGAGCTTTACGGTACCGGGCTATGTTGTTGTAGATGATTTGGAAGCCTGGAGCGACGATCCGCCCGACAGGATATTTGAGACCTGGCGCGATGGATTCGGCTACGAGGGTCACGCCGGCAATGGCACCGGCTCAAAGGTAGGTTTCAGAGAAGCTCCTTTTGCCGAACGGCGTATTGTACATGGCGGCGGGCAGGCGATGCCGTTCGTTTACAACAACACCGGTTTGGCCGGTACACTCCATTATTCAGAGGCCAAACGAGCCTGGGATGTCCCCCAGGATTGGACCAGAGACGATGTTAAGTCACTGGCCGTGTGGTATAGGGGCATGGCAGGCTCCGCGGGCAGCTTCGGCTGCGACCCAGCGGCGGGAATCTATACGGTCAGTGGTGGCGGCGTGGATATCTGGGACAAAGCTGACGCGTTCCACTATGTCTATAAGCGACTGTCCGGCGATGGCGAGATCGTTGCCCGCGTCGTCGAGATCGGTGGACCGAGCGCGAATGAGTGGAGAAAGGTGGGCGTGATGATCCGCGAGAGCCTCGATGCCGACTCCCGCCATGCGTTTATGGCCGTGACGCCGGGGTCGAGCCACGGTCTGGCCTTTCAGTATCGAGACAAATCCGGCAGCTCGCACAGTGAGCACGGCGTTGACAACGTGAAGGCCCCTTACTGGGTTAGGTTGGTGCGCCGGGGGGATGAGCTCACGGGTTATCATTCACCCGACGGTGTTACTTGGACGATGAAGGATTCAAGCGGTGTTGAAGCCGATGCCACGAACCCGGTGACTATTGAGATGGGTCCGAACGTTTATATCGGCTTAGCAGTTACGAGTCATCAGGCTAATGTGATGTGCAGGTCCGTATTCTCCGACGTGAGCAGCAGTGGCGGAGCTGCCGGGCAGTGGATGTCGCAGGACATACCCAGTAACGCTGCTGAGCCGCTTTACGTAGCTTTGGAAGATAGTGCCGGCCACATTAAGGTTGTTACCCATCCGGATCCCAACGCGGTGCAGTTTGACAACTGGCAGGAGTGGAGCATTGACCTGAGAGAATTCAGCAATGCCCGGGTCAATCTGGTAAACGTCAAGAAGATGTATATCGGCGTTGGCGACCGGGACAATCCGCAGTGTGGCGGTACCGGCAAGATATACATTGATGACATCAGGCTCTATCCCCCCAGATACGTTTCTTTGCTTCCAAGGCCGGTGTCCATCCGAAAAACCCGGTTCTCCCTGCCGTTGCGCGACTTAGGCGAACCTGCCACATGCGACTAACCTCTTAAAAACGAAGACGTTAGACAACAAAAAAGACCGGCTCTCAGCGAGTGATACCGGCCAAGGAAATTGGGCAGGGGCGGATTTGAACCGCCGAGACACGGATTTTCAGTCCGATTATCCACTTCATAACTGTTTGTGCACAAACGGCTTATACGTGTCAAAGGTCGAATCCTTTAGGGTATTGCTTGCGACAATTCTTGAAAAATCAGGGTCTCATGGTAATATAGTGCAGACCAAGGGATGCTTTGGCTGCAACGAGGCGCAGCAGCAATACAGAAGGGGCTTAAATGATACCGAGAGCCACAAACTTGTACAACCTCGTCGGTTTCTCGGCACTGCCGTTTGCGAGCCCCTCCTGACCTTTAAGCGCTTAATAAACGATCTGTTGGTATTTAGCATAAATTGTAAAGTTAGTTTCTGTTGATAATTTTCACTTTTTCGGAAAGGAGCAGTTTCATGAGATGTCTTAGATGGATTCCGGTGCTGATGGTGTTGGGTGTCTTTGCAAGTGTCGGCTCGGCCAAGGTTCCTGAATCAGCCTTTAACAAGGACCCGTGGCCCGCGGCCAAGGAAGGCTCGGTGAAGGTGTTCATCCTGGCCGGTCAGTCCAACATGCAGGGCCATGCCGCCTTGCGGACCCTCGAATATTTGATCTACAATGCCGAGACCGCCGCCGAATACGAGCAATGGAAGGACCGCTGGGGTGACTGGTGCGAACGCAGCGACTGCTGGATCTGGACGATGGACGGCGAGCGCTACGGCAACCTCAAACCGGGCTTCGGCCAAAGTGACAAGAAGCTCGGCCCGGAGCTGGGCTTCGGCTGGGTCCTGGGCGAGTACATGGACGAGCAGGTATTGCTGATCAAGACCTGCTGGGGAGGCAGGAGCGTCAAGCGTGACTTCCTGCCGCCGAGCGCCGAGATGCCCCCGGCCGAGCAGCTTGAGAAGGAATTGGAGAACGCCAAGAAGAGGAACCCGGAGGCCACGATGGACGACGTCAAAGCGCGGTACGGCAAGGCCTACCGGGACATGATCACCCGCGTCAACGAAGTCCTGGGCAACCTCAAGCAGTACTTCGGCAAGTACGACGAGAAGCGCGGTTACGAGCTGGCCGGGTTCGTCTTTTTCCAGGGCTGGAACGACATGGTTGACGGCGAACAGCGTGCCGAAAAGTACGCTAAGTACACCCCGCGTCTGGCGCACCTGATCAAGGACGTGCGCAAGGACCTCAAGGCCCCGAACCTGCCGGTGATCATCGGTGAGTTAGGCGCCGGAAAGCGCGGCGATTTCCAGGCGGCCCAGGCGGCCGTGGCGAAATTGCCAGAGTTCGAGGGCAACGTTAAGTTCGTCAAGACCCGTGAATTCTGGGAGCCCGATGTCGAGGAGATGGTCAACAAGGGCGTGTGGCAAGGCCCGGACTGGGTCAAGTTCTACAACGTCGGCTCCGAGAAGGGCTACCACTACCTCGGCAGCGCGAGGATCTATTACAAGATGGGCAAGGCCTTCGGCGAAGGCATGGTCGAATTGCTCGGCAAGCACACACAGACCTATCTGTAAAAGTTGCCTCGGTCGGTAAGACTTGGTATCTTACCGAAACAAAAGAGCCTGTCGTGTTGCTCTGCGTTCGCAACGGAGAATCTCAGCTTAAAAGGAGAGCTTCAGCCATGAAACAGTTTGAACATCCACACAATTAGGAATTCCACGCGCACCGTTGTTCCTGCAGTGGGCACTCTGAAATGTCCGCTACAAACATAAGCCGGCGGAGGTTTCTTGGCGGCCTTGCCGGCACAGGTGCGCTGGGCGGCCTGATGTCGGCAAAGGCATTACAGGCCCTCCCCGCTTCGGCAAAACCGGCTTCTTCCGGAACAGTCCTGCCCCGCGGCGCGGCGTTGCGAATATCACCCTTGAGACCGATAGGAAGTTCGTGGTCAACTCATTTTTGGCCTTGAGGGTTTGCAAAGAGCTAATGAGCGAATCGGGCGCGACAAACTTCGGCTTTGCCCACTGCATGGGAAGATCGGTTATCGAGATGCTTGACACACCACCTTGTCTGGTATTGAGCCTGGCGAACGACGAAGGATACACGGCCTACTGCGCACACCCGGCGCTACGTGTATTGTGTTGTGATATAGCATCGCACCAGTAGTACTTGCATCTTCAGGGGTCGAGAGTACAATTCAACGTGAGCATTCACAAGGTACGAGTTTATGTATTTCGCAAATATCTGGGTCATCGGGCTTTGGAAAGAAGTCAAAGAATAATGATATCGAAACACCAGGCTGTCCTATCGGTTGTCTTTGCAACGGCATTGGCCGGCACCGCTCAGGTCACGGCAGAATCGCGTCCGAAACCAAAGACTGGACTTGTTCGCAAAGGCCCAATTCTGGACCTCGACGCGGATCGAGGAGTCAAAGTGGTTAACGGGCGAGTCGCATCCTGGAAAAATCAAGTGGACTTCAAGGCCAAGACCTTCATAGCAACAAGAGACGCTAATCACGAAAAGGGGACCGGACACCCTACGCTGAAAGAGAAGGCGACAGACGGTGTAAGAAGAAGTTGGCCGTCGACTTCTTTCCTTAGAACTTCGTGCCAAGACACGAGGGCTGACAACGAAAGGGCACGATCATGAAAAGACGTCAAATGCTCAAAACCTGTGTAGCTGCCGCAACCGCCGCCGGCGTCACATCAACACTAACCCCGACCGCAAGAGCCGAGAGAAAGACCGCTGCACCTATCGATTCGAAAAAGATGGTCGCCACAGCCCTGGAGTGTTCCACCACTGGCGGCCAGGGCTGTTCCGAATCGATACTCTCGGCTGGCTGCCAGGCACTGGGCATCGAAAGCGACCTGGTGCCGGACATTGCACTGGGCTTCGCCGCAGGCATCGGGTTGCGGGGAAGGATGTGCGGCCTATTGACAGGCTCAGCCATGGTCGTCTCACTGGGCGTGGCAAAAAAGGAGAAAGACTACGCCAAAAAGAGCATGCAGAGCCTCCAGATCACCGGGCGTTTGTGCAACAAGTTCGCCCAGCAGTTCGGTTCATGCCGATGCCGCTGGCTGTGCGGCCTGGACCTGACCACACCCGAAGGTCGAAAAAAACTCAAGGAGGAGGTCAAGTTCCAGGTCTGCACGAGATACGTCCGTCAGGCCACCGAATCCTTGGCCAAGTAGCTGATGGCCCTCTGACATCACTCGAAAAGATGACTTATGCTGCGGTCACGATACGAGAACAATAAGGTCAACCGGCGTTCTTCTTGGCAAGCTGCCGCTCAATCTGTTTGAGAAGGACCTGAGGTTCGACGGGTTTCTCCAAGTACTCGTCAACGGGCAGGAACTTGGGGTGTATGCGATCACCAGGAAAATCAAACCCTGTCTGTTCCCGCATGGACGTCAGCATGAGAATGGGTATCTCGGCAAAACGAGGATCTTTCCTTATCTTTCTTGCAAAGATAAAGCCCTCAGCACCTTTGCCCATCATGATGTCGAGGATGATGGCGTCAGGAATATCTTCGGTCAGCCTGGTGAATCCCTCATCCGCATCGTAGGCGCAGCTCACTTTGTATTGCTTTGTCTCGAGGATCGTTTTTGTGATCTCAACGAATTCCGGATCATCATCAATAATCAGTATAGTTGGAGCGCTCATATCTTCTCCTTTGTCAACGACAACGTAATGCCGGTTCCATTTGTTAATTCACTCTCGAGCCTGGTCTTTGGCTAATGTCGGCAAAGATATTTCTTCGAGTACAAGCCTTGTCAGAGCGGAAATGCTCTGCCCGACCTCTCTTGAAAGATATTCGCTTAGTTTTATTTCCTTTGGCTCTATACCCATCACGGTAATTTCGCAGTCAGTCAGACACGGGCATACTTGCTTTAATAACTCGAGGGCATCTGCTGTTTTTACCTGATGAGCGGAGTGCATTTCATTTTGTACTGCGTGCAGCTCATCGAAGTCAAACCTATAAATTTGCCCCGGTTTTCCTCCCGCACGGATAGCATCGATGACAAGAACCTTCTGTGGTTTGTTTAGATAGGCCATAAGAGACAACAGGTCGCATCCACAGTCAATAATCTTCACGTGGGATGGCATGGGGATTTGGGACAGATTATCTATGATATGCAACCCTACCCCTTCATCACCGAGAAGTCGATTTCCCACCCCGACGATCGTGATGCTCCCACGCGATTTATCTACCTTCTTCTTTAATAGAGTTGTGCTCACTCAAAGTTTACCTCCAGTAAATGGACGGCACACGATATGCACGGATCATAAGCCCTGACCACCATCTCCAGCTTTGGGGCTATGGATTCCTTCGGCTGATCGATTAGATTCTCAACTGAGCTGCGAAGGTCCTTTTCGATGTTTGCCAAGTTTTGAGCCGTTGGGGTGATAACGTCGGCTTCGGTAAGCCGGCCGGCTTTGTCAAAGCTATAACTGTGGTAAAGCGTACCGCGTGGGGCTTCAACGGCGCCTGTTCCTGTGCCGGCCCGGGCCTCGAATTCAACCGGCTTTTCTTCCCTTATCCCTGCGCCAAGCAATTCATCAATGATTTCCGTGGACCTCTCTATAGAGTAAACTAACTCAACGGCTTGAGCAGCGTTGTTGTAGAGCATGTTCCCTGAAACTGTATCGAGACCCAACTTTCCTCTGGCTTTTCCGGCTTGGCCGGATAGCTTCTCCCCATTTAGCACCACCCTTGCCAAAGCCCCAACCGCAAAAGGCGCGCCTTTGAACAAGCTCTGTTTCGCGTGAGAATGTGCGACAACTCTCTCGTTACAAATCTCCTTGTACATCCCGATATCTTTGGTTTCTCCCGTTGACAAAAGGATCTTGTCTCCGAACAAGCTGTACCCGGCTCCGTCAGAGGACAGGGCAACATAGACATCGGGCGATGTACAGAAATCAGGCACTTGCAGGCCGGAGACAAGATCAACCGTGGCCAGACTTTGTTCCAATCCCCTTTTGAGCTGCTCTTTCAAATCAAGCAGCGCATCTCGAGTCGGTAGCCTTCCGAAACCGCCAACTACGGCGTTTACAGAGTGAATGGCTCTGCCGCCTATGGCTTCTTGAATCGTATTGGCCAGCTTCTTCAACTCCAAACCCATCTTTACTTCCTGTAGGTGGTCGGAAGCCAGGGCGATGGCGCTCGGATAGCCTAAGAAATCAGGGATTGCCAGGCAGAATAAATGCAAGGCGTGGCTTTCAATGTTGCCTCCCTGAACCAAAAGCTCTCGCAACAGACGTGTTTGCGGGCTTACTTTGATACCGAGGGCACTCTCAACACCCATTAAGGAAGCTACCGTATGGGCTGCAGAGCATATAGCACATATCCGCATCAAAATCGGCGCAACTTCGTCGTAGTTTTTACCAACCACCAACGGCTCGAAGAAGCGAGGGCCTTCGAAGATATCCATATTTACGTCGGCGACTTTGTCGTCCTTAATTCTTACGGTTATACCACCGTGCCCTTCGACACGACAAAGGTGGTCAATGACTATTGACTTATGCATTCGCGCCTTCCTTAAGGATTTTTTCTTCAAAGCAATCGGCTGGAGCGGCAAAGGTTCGCAGCCGGTTCTGGATATCGACCCATGTGAATCCCTTTTCCCTGAGCAAACTTACCTCGGAGGAGACATTTGCCTCTTCGACAGGTCCCCGGCAACCGATACAGGGGCGGCCATAGCTCGGGCATCGCGCCTTGCAGCCGGCTACCGTTATCGGGCCCAGACAGAGCTGCCCCTTCTCAAGCAATAGGCAAGGGTACTCTGACATCTTGCACTCTGCGCAGACTGAGTAATTAGGCAGACGAGGCAGGTCCCCGTGCAGCAAAGAAGCTACCGCCTGTAATAATTGCTCCTTCTCTATCGGACAACCCGATATAGCAAGGTCAACCTTGACAAAACTGCTTAACGGCTGCGGAACAACGGTATCAAATACCTGGCCCGCGGGACCGTAAACCTTATTTTTAAGTTCCTCCCGAGGGGTCTCATTACTCATCGCCGCTACGCCGCCCCAGACAGCACAGGTGCCGATAGCGATGAGCAATTTTGCCCTTTCTCTCAGGTTCTTTAGCATCTCTTCATCTCTCGGTTGCACCACCGCTCCATCAACGAAGACAATATCTAAAGGGCAATTTTCATCGCCGCCCGACATAGCCATTGGAAACGATTTAATGTCCAGTGCTCCGGCGATATCAAGGAGCTCATCCTCGCAATTTAAGATGACTAACTGATCCCCGGCACAGCCCGTCAATCCATATATGCCTACCTTTGGTTTGCCCATTATCCAATCTCCTTAGATCATCTCTGGTAAGTTTATGGCGTCCCAGTAAGTAAATATTGGTCCGTCAAGACACGTGTATTTGTAACCGACCATACAGTGTCCACATTTGCCCACGCCACACTGCATGTTCCTTTCCAGGGACATCAGTATCCTATCCTTTGAAAACCTCCTTTTCAGGAGCTCCTTGAGCACAAACTTGAACATTATCTCCGGACCGCAGATAGCGGCATACGTCTCATCAGGGTCAATCTCTGCGTAGCCGAATAAAGTGGTTACGACCCCGACGTGGGCTTTCCATTGCCCGGATTCGTCCGCGTCCACGGTAAGAAGGCATTTCACATCTGCGCGGTCGATAAGGTTCAACAGCTCATACTTAAAAAGCATATCATCCGGATTCTTTGCTCCGTACATCAGGGTGACATTCTTAAACTTTGACCGATTATCCAAAGCGTACCAGAGAAGAGACCTTAAAGGCGCCATACCTAAACCTCCGGCGACGAGCAGGAGATTGTTCCCTTCCAATTCATCAACGGGAAAGCCATTGCCATAAGGGCCTCTGACACCCACTAAGGCGTTTGGACGCAGCCTGAATAGGGCATCGGTAACGTGACCGATGCGTCTGACGCAGAGTTCGATATTTCCCGGGCGGGTGGGAGAAGAAGATATCGAAAACGGAGCCTCGCCGGTCCCTATTACGCTGAGCATCACGAACTGACCGGGTCTGTACCTAAACCTCTCAGCCATCTGTTCCTTCTCAAACCTTATTTGGAAGAGCTGATGGTCCGGTATCTGCGGAAGAGTCCGAATGATTCTTGCCGGATGGGGCAAATAGGGGTTCTCAGGTCTTACGCCGCTGCAATGATTAGACACGGATCTCACTCCTTAACTTGCTGATAACCTCGACAATATCAATCCCAGCCGGGCAGTAGGCTTTGCATCGTCCGCACCCAACACAACTCGGCCTTCCGTACTGGCTTACAAAACCTCTCTGTTTGTGAAAATACCTATTCTTTACTCTCGAGGAGCGCTGAGCTCTGAAGTTATGCCCGCCAGCCACCAAAGCGTAATCTTTGAAGAGGCAGGAGTCCCATATCCTCTTCCTTTGGCCGGTATTACCATCCAGGCTGAGCTCGTCAAAGACACTGTAACAATAGCATGTTGGACAAACCATCGAGCATATACCGCAACTGAGACACTTTTCTCCTAATTCCTCCCAGATATGGCTTTCGTATTCTAAATCCATGATCCCGGGTAAATCCTGAAGTTGGATTTCTGCCTGGAAACTCTCTCTTCTCTGGATGGACTTCCTCTTGTATGCCTCTCGGTCCTCTTTTTTAACCTGGCGAAACAGCGAATCCGCCGCCCTGACCATATCGTCCCCTAAGCTTGTCCCCACGCGGACAAGGTAGGAATCGTCAATATCAGATAAAAATAGATCGAAGCCAGTGTCAACAAAGTCTGTCCCCGTAGAGCGACAGAAACAGAGGTCGTCAGGAACGCAATCCAAGCCAATAATTGCCACTTTATTTCTTCGAGCAAAATAGTAAGTATCTACATATTTGCCGGCAAAAACCAGGTCAAGTATCTTCAGGCCATGAATCTCACAGGGGTGGACCCCAAAGATTACATACTTCTTATCCGGTTCTTCAACCGGCAGCTCATAACCCTTTTCAGCACAGAAATTAAACATGACATCCGTGGCCTTGAAGAAATACTTCTTCAGCGGCAAGATGGTTCTTGTGTAATTGAGCTCTATCTCGGACAGGTCGCTTACCGGTGCAAACACCAGGCTTTTCTCACCCCTCTTAGTAGGGGCATGGAGTTCGCCGAAAGAGCATAGATGGCTGGTGAATTCGGCAAGATTTTCTTTAGGCAGTATTACTATTCGCATTGTTTCACCTTTGTTTTGGGCAGATAAACGCAGAATGTGCTCCCCTTCCCAAGCTCGCTGACCACCTTGATAGACCCGTTATGTGCTTCGATTATCCTCTTTGTTATCGGCAGTCCCAGGCCGGTGCCGCTAATGCCTCGAGTTTCCTTACTCTTTACCCTGAAAAACTCGTCGAAGATAAAATGTAAATTGTCTTTGGAAATCCCTATCCCCGTATCAGAGATCTCCACCACCAAATCATTGGCTTGCTCTCCCACACTTACTATCACCGTCCCTCCCTCACGATTGTACCTTATCCCATTACTAATCAGGTTTGCAAAGGCCTGTTTTAGACTTTCCCGATCACCTTCAACGACAGGAATCTCATCACGCGAATTCATCTCGATGGTGACTCTCTTCGCTTTTGCGGACGGCTGAAAGAGCCGTAAGGTTTCGGAAAGAATAGGGGTCAGGGCTACCGCTTCGAATCTCTCGGCAATGTTTCCCGCTTCGATGCGAGACATATCAAGCCAATCGTCAATGAGTCGTAGAAGATCGTCAACATAGCTGCCGGCTTTTTCTATCATCTCTTTCTGTTTACCGGCCACATCACCGGCGAACCCGCCCAGAATTACACCAAAGTACTGCTTGACAGAGGCAAGCGGCGCCCGGAGCTGGTGCGAGACAAGGGTCACGAAGTTCTCTCTCATCACCTCCTTTTCTCGCCGTAATCGTGCCGACTCAACAGCAAGTCTTCTTTTTTCCAAGCCCCTTTTGGTGACAATCCTCAGTTGGTCCGGCGTGAATGGCTTGGCGAGGAAGTCGTAGGCATTCCGCTTCATCGCTTCCACGGCCGATTCTATGGTTGCATAGCCGGTGATAACTACCGAAACAATGTTCGGATCAATATCCCGGATTCTCTCTAAGAGCTCCATGCCATTCATTCCGGGCATCTTAAGGTCAACCAGAATTAAAGCAGGTTTTACATCCCTTATTTTCTGCAAGCCGCTATCCCCATCTACCGCTGTTTCGGTCCGGTATCCATCTTTGGTCAGGGTCTGGCAACAGGCATCCCGCATACCTTTCTCATCGTCAATAACGAGAATGGTAGCCTGCCCTTGCGCTCCATCCTGCTTCTGTGATGTTGTAAAGGCTTCTCTCATCACATCCTTCTATTCTTTCAAGAGCTTCTCGACCCGCTGCAAGAGATTCTCCGGTTTGACCGGTTTCTCTACAAAGTCATCTGCCTGGAAATACTCACCGTCCGTCCTTGGAGAAAAGCTGAAGCCGACTTCCTTATTAATGGCTGATACGGCCAATACAGGAATCTTCCTCAATTCGGGGTCATGTTTTAGCTTGTAACAGAGATCAAAGCCATCGGTCAACCTCTCCATCATAATGTCCAGGAGAATCAAATCAGGTCTGAGCTTCTCGATTTTCTCCATCCCCTCTTCCTTATTGTGGGCGGCTTCAACCTGGTAGCCCCTGCTCTCGAGGATGGGCGTGATAGCTGTAATAAAGCTCGGGTCATCGTCGATCATCAAGACCTTTTGCGGTTTATTCATCTCTTTCACATCCTTAAGTTTTCCTATTCTTTTGAACACATCTCGAACCGCTTCCTTCAGCTCTTCCCGATTGAAGGACTTTATGTAGTAATAAAAGATGTCCTGCTTTCGCACTTTCTCTTCTAATTCGAGGGTATTCTCAGTTGCGGTCATAATTACCTGGACTTTTGAGTCAATGGCTTTCAAAATTGAGACTGCTTCATAGCCCGCCATCTCAGGCAGGCTAACATCCATAATGACGCAATCAAACTTCACGTCCCGGATTCTTTCTGCCGCCTTCGTAATACATCCGCTCGTCTCCACGTCATAACCTTCTTTGATAAAAAGTGACGACAGTTCTCGAGCGGCTCGGGTATCGGGGTCTATGATCAAAATTCTCCTATGTCCAACTTTCATATTGAGTCACCGTAGGGGAAGTATCGCCCGTCCACACAGACAAACACACCCGGATACTCTATCATCTGGAATGTTCTTCCGCAACTTCTGTGCCAGGCAGTAAAAAAGCCGCTCAGATTCTCTCTAAGCGGCGAGATGGTAAGAACTTAGCTGCGTTTTTGCGGCAGTCTCTGTTTGCTATATGTCTTCGAGAACATTCCTCAACATGGGGCAATTCTCCCTATAAATAGGGCAATTCTCCCCATAAGGCTTCTGCAAAACTGCACATTAGTCTGTTACAAATAGAATTGTGCGCAAAATGCTCACAAAACAGTGATGTGAGCATAAAAAACCCCCTCTCACCCAAACCGGGTTGAAGGGGCTGATAAAACAAAACTGTACTATGGAGCCCACTTAAAAAGGTTCTGGCATAAAGCCTCCTCAGATAATCAGGTGATTGTAAGCGTCGGACTCAAAACGCGTATATTCCCCTTTACG
>CAYWOD010000078.1:0-14983 GCA_964459805.1 uncultured Pirellulales bacterium | reverse complement strand
AAATATAACAACAGTGTCAATCTGCGTTAATTCGTGTCTAATTCCTTTGCGTCTTCGTGCCTTTGTGGCTACCTTCCCATAGACTCCTTCGCCGCCTGCATCGCGTTCTCGACCGTAATCCCGAACTTCTCGAAGCAGAGTCTGCCGGGCGCCGAGGCGCCGAACGACGACATCCCGATGAAGATGCCGTTATCGCCCAGATACTTGTTCCAGCCCTGCTCGACGCCTGCTTCGATCCCGACCCTGGCCTTGACACTCGGCGGGATAACCGAGTCTTTGTACTCCTGATCCTGCTGCTCGAACAGCTCCCAGCAGGGCATACTGACCACCTGTGCCTTTATCCGGTCCTTCGCCAATCCCTCAGCCGCACCAAGTGCCACCGAGACCTCCGAACCGCTCGCCAAAAGCAGCACGTCCGGCTTATCCGCCCCCAATAAAACGTAAGCCCCCTTGCTCAGATTCTCCGCCGAGCCATACTTCTCCTGGTCCAGCACCTCCAAGCCCTGCCGCGTAAAGAGCAGCGCTACCGGCCCATCCCGATGCTCCAGCGCATACTTCCAGGCCTGCCCCGTCTCATTGGCCTCGGCAGGGCGGAACACAAGCAAATTCGGTATCGTACGAAGCGCTGCAATATGTTCGACCGGCTGATGTGTCGGACCGTCCTCACCAACCCCGATGCTGTCGTGCGTAAAAACGAATATCGTCGGATACCTCGAGAGCGCCGCAACACGAATCGCACCCCGCATATAATCCGAGAAGACCAGAAACGTCCCTCCGTAAGCCCGCGCCAATCCGCTGACCGAAATCCCGTTGATTATCGAGCCCATCGCGTGCTCTCTAATCCCGTAGCGGATATACCTGCCGTCGCGAGAATCCTTTTGGAAATCCTTCGCTTCGCCCCACCGCGTATTATTCGACGGCGTCAAATCCGCCGAGCCGCCCATAACCAAAGGCAGCTTCGGCATCACCGCATCCAATACCTTGCCCGATGCCTTGCGCGTCGCAACGGAGCTGCCCGCCTCGAACTCCGGCAGAATCTCATCAAGTTCCACAGGCAGCTTGCCCGCCCCCGCATCCTCGAACTCACGCGCAAGCTCCGGGTGCGCATTGGCATAATCCGCAAACAGCTTCTTCCAGGCCCCCTCCGCCTCTTTGCCCTTCGCCGCAACCTCCGCCATACATTTCGAGACTTCATCCGGGACGTAGAAGCTCTTGGCCGGGTCCCACCCGAACTTTTCCTTAATCAGCCTGATTTCATCATCGCCCAAAGGAGACCCGTGCGCCTTGGCCGTATCCTGCATGTTCGGGCTGCCGTAAGCGATATGCGTGCGAAGCTTTATCAGCGTCGGCCGCTCCTTCTCCGCCTTGGCATTCTCAAGCGCCTCCTCGAAAGCCGCCATATCGTTGCCGTCGCCGGGAACCTCCTGCACGTTCCATCCATAAGCCTCGAATCGCTTGGCCCTGTCTTCGGTAAACGAAAGCTCCGTCTCGCCGTCGATACTTATATGATTATCGTCATAGACAACAATCAGATTATCCAGCCCCAAATGCCCCGCCAAAGAACACGCCTCCGACGCTACCCCCTCCTGCAAATCGCCGTCGCTGGCGATAACGTAAATCTTATAATTGATAATCGGGAATCCATCCCGATTGAAATAGCCGGCTAAATACTTCTGCGCTATCGCCATCCCAACCGCATTGGAAATCCCCTGACCCAACGGCCCGGTCGTAACTTCAACCCCGCACTGAGGATCGTATTCCGGATGCCCCGGCGTCTTGCTCCCCCATTGCCGAAAGCTCTTCAAGTCATCCAGACTAATATCGTACCCCGTCAGATGCAGCATCGAATAAAGCAGCGCGCTGCCGTGGCCCGCCGAGAGCACAAACCGGTCCCGATTATGCCACCTCGGATTGCCCGGATTGTGCTTTATATGTCTGGCCCACAGCACGTACGCCGCCGGCGCCATCCCCATCGGCATACCAGGATGCCCGGAATTGGCCTTCTCAACCGCCTCCATCGACAAAAACCGAATCGTTTGAACGCAAAGCTCGTCAACTTCCCCCCACGTCGCTGGCGCCGACATACCCGGATTCTTCGCAGATGCAGTCATTACCACCTTCCTGTAATCAAAAGGGTTCCCATTTCAATTCTGGCTCACAAAACAAGTCCGTTAACATACCACCGGCCCCTCATTTCCGCAAGCATTTTTATCGCTCCCCCGAAACTTGACAAATCCCACACCGCTTGTTAAACTGTCAAATGTCTTTCGCATCAGGGCTCGCACGGCTTTGTGCACAATTGTGTCCGGTATGAACGGATTACTTCAGGATCGTAGCCTCCGCAAAAGCGATCGCCAGTCAATTGAGGTAAAGCAAATGAATCAGAAATCGCATTCCATCAATCGCCGTCATTTCCTGAAACTTACCGCAGCAGGTGCAGCCGCCCTTGCCTTGCCGAATCTCGCCTTCTCAGCGAGGCCTTCAAAGGACAGGCCCAATGTGCTCTTTATGGCCATCGATGATTTGAACGATTGGATCGGCTGCCTGGGCGGCCATCCGGATGTGAAGACTCCGAACCTCGACCGCCTGGCCGAAAGAGGCGTACTCTTCACAAACGCCCATTGCTCGGCCCCGGCCTGCAATCCCTCGCGTGCCAGCCTTATGACCGGAATCCTGCCCTCGACCTCCGGCGTCTATCACAATCCAAACCCCTGGCGAAAGTCGCCTGTCCTCGCCGACGCCGTCACCATACCTCAGCACTTTATGGCGCACGGCTACTCCCCAGTCGGTGGCGGAAAAATCTACCACGGCGGATTCCCCGACCCGGCCTCCTGGCAGGACTATTTCCCCTCCCAGCAGAAGAACAAGCCGGATGACCCGACGCCCCCGAATCGACCGGTGAACGGCATCCCCGGCACCGCTCATTTCGACTGGGGCCCGGTCGATGTCCCCGACGAGCAGATGGGCGATTCCAAAGTCGCATCCTGGGCTATCTCGCAGCTCCGCAAAAAGCACCGCAAGCCATTCTTTATCGCGTGCGGCTTCTTCCGACCTCACTTGCCCTGGTATGTCCCGAAGAGATACTTCGACATGTACCCGGCCGACAAGGTGACTCTGCCCAACGTAAATGAAAACGACCTTGACGATGTCCCGCCGATAGGCCAAAAAATGGCCAAGCCCCAGGGCGACCACAAAAAGGTCATCGAGCACAAGCAGTGGCGAAAGGCCGTGCAGGGGTATCTGGCCTCCATAACCTTCGTCGATACCTGTGTCGGCCGAGTTATCGATGCCCTCGACAAAAGTGCCTATGCCGACAATACCGTAATCATACTCTGGAGCGACCACGGCTGGCACCTCGGCGAAAAGCTCCATTGGCGCAAATTCTCACTCTGGGAAGAGGCCACCCACAACGTCCTGATGATGGTCGCACCCGGCCTCACCCGCCCCGGCGGCCGCTGCCCGCGACCCGTCACTATGCTCGACATCTACCCGACGCTGATAGACCTCTGCAGCCTGACCCCGAAGAAAGAGCTTGAAGGCAAGAGCCTCCTGCCGCTATTGAAGAATCCCAAGGCAAAATGGGACCGCCCCGCCCTGACAACCCACGGCCGCAACAATCACTCCCTCCGCACCGAACGCTACCGATACATCCGCTACAGCGACGGAACCGAAGAGCTTTACGACCGCGATGTCGATGAGCTCGAATGGAAAAATCTCGCCGCCGACCCTAAGCACGCCGCCATAAAAAAACAACTCGCAAAATCCCTCCCCGGAACAAACGTCCCCGAATTCACGCGTGCCAAACCAAAATCAAGGACCACCACCCAAACCCGCAAACGCAAAACAAAAAACTAACACCGTGACTCCGGCACAAAAACCCAAGACCAGCAAGCCTTGGGAAACCGTCGCAAAGGTCGAAAAAGACACCTTTTTCAAGCTCGAAGCCATCGGCAGCCAAAGCGACGTTACACTGCTGCCAAAGCCCGTGAAATTGCTCACTAACGAATGCAAAGTCTCCTGGATCGATTGGTACAGATAAGACCCTCGAAGCTTCCCCCTTCCGGCCCCGCCCCAAACGTCTCATCCCAACCCCAAAAAAAACCTGCGAAAAGTGAGTTTTCATGGTTGGATTCTCACGACGGATTTGGTATATTGGCAGCATCTGATTTCAATGATGTAGCCGAACAGGTCGGAAAACAAAACATTAGATTAGGAGAAGTATCATGTTTAGAGGACCGAACCCAGCAATTCTTTTTGTTCTAACGGTAGTATCGCTTCTGGCCTTCAGCGCCGCCGTCACAGGCAAAGACAAAACCACTACCCTTGACACCGACCCGCATCTCGTCGGCTGGTGGAAATTCGACGAGACCGCCGGCAAAACCGCCGCCGATTCCTCTATGCATAAGCGCAAGGGCACCCTCACCGGAGATCTGTCATTTGACAAGAGCTCCGCCGAGGGCCGCATCGGCAAGGCACTAAAGCTCGACGGCCGGGATTACGTGGAAATAACAAAATACAAAGGCATCACCGGCACAAAACCGCGAACAGTCGCTGCCTGGATTCGAACAAACAAGACCGATGGCGAAATTGTCTCCTGGGGCGAAGATGATTTCGGTAAGATGTTCTACTGCCGATTCATCAGGAGACGGATCGGAGTGACGCCCGACGGCGGTTATCTCTACATGAAGGAATACGTCAACGACGACAAGTGGCGTCATGTCGCAGTCGTCGTGCGCCAGGCCGAGCTGCCCAACCTCCACGATGACGTCAAGCTGTACTTGGACGGTGAAGTCGCCATCATCGACGACATCGGCCTGCTGGACCTTTGGCCCCTGACGACCGGCAAGAATATCGACGTGCGAATAGGCAGACGCTATGTCGGGCTGCTCGATGATCTTCGGCTTTATGACCGCCCCCTCTCCGATGACGAAGTAAAGGCCATCTTCCAGCTAAAGACTAATCAGCCGCTGCCAAAACCCAAATAGCAGCGCCAAAACGTTGGCCGCAGCAGCCGTAAATAAACATAACTTGACAATTTCTAACTGAACTTGTTATAATCCGCAAACGTATCAACATTTGTTTGGGCGTTGCCCTAAACCAGATTTAAGAAAATAGCCAGGTCGAGACGGCCTGAACAGTCCTGAAAGGAGACAGATGATGCAAGAGACAAGTGTAACACGACGCCGTTTTATGCGAGATACTGCAATGGCCGCCGCGGGCGTCGCCGTTGGCCTCGGCGCCGCTGCGGTGCCGCGTGTAAAAGCCGCACGTTCCAGACCGGTCAACACATCCAAAATCCTAAACTACAACGAGAATATGGAGTATCGAAGGCAGGGAAAGACAAACCTCATGGTCTCAGCCCTATGCCTGGGCGGCCACTCCAGGAGCAACCTGGAAGACCGCACGGAAATCGTCAGCCGCTGCATCGACGCCGGTATCAACTACATCGACGCCTGCACGAAGGGCGAGGTCATTAGAGACGCAAAGGCGCTAAAGGGACGCCGCGATAAAATGTACCTCTCGCTGTCACACTGCGGCAACGAGATTCGAAGCTCCAATTTCCGGACCTCCAAGAAGCTGCTCGAAGTGCTCGATGGACTCCTCAAGGACTCGAATCAGGAATTCACCGACCTCTGGCGCGTAACCTGCTACGAGCCGGGCGGCAGACACTCGTTCAACACCGCCTGCGAGCTTGTCGATGCACTCGAAAAAGCCAAGAAGCAGGGCAAGGCCCGTTTCATCGGCTTCTCCACGCACGACCGCCGTTGGATACAGTTTATGATCGAATACTTCCCCCAGATTGATTGCGTCTGCTTCCCCTTCACCACGATGAGCAAGGTCGCCCAGAAAGATAGCGTATTCGAGGCTCTCAAGAAGTGCGACGTGGGCTCTTTCGGCATTAAGCCTTTTGCCGCCGGCTCGCTCTTCAGGGGAGACCAGGAAGAAAGCGACAAACGAGCGCGTCTGGCCATCCGGTACATTTTGAACAGCAACACGGTGATTCCGATCCCTGGAATGAACAGCATCCATCACGTCGATAACGCAGTAAGAGCCGTCAAGGAGCGCCGCCAGCTCGACCTGCGGGAAACCGCTGAATTGCAAAACGCCAACAAACAGGCCTGGGCCCACTTGCCGCGCAACTACCAGTGGCTCAAAAACTGGGAATACGTCTAATCCGCTGTTCCCGCTCTGTGACTGTTCGCGATAGAAAATGACAACAGCAGCGCCCCTTGTGTCGCTGCATTTAACACCAGGGTAGAGAGTATGAGATATTGTTTGTTGATGCTGATTCTAACAGCAGCCCTTGTGCTGCGGACCGGCTGTGAGCGACCGGATTCCAAAACCGCCGAGAAACCTGCAATCGATGATAAGCCGCTGCTGCTTGACGACGAGCCTTTGCTGCTGCTCGATGATGCCGCCGACGCCGATGAGCCTGAAGGCCCTATGGCCGACAACTCCCGCTGCTTCGTCTGCCACATTAACTACATGCAGGAGGATATCGCCGTCACCCACGCACGCCAGGGTATGGGCTGCGCACACTGCCACGGCGAATGCGACGAGCACATGGCAGACGAATCCTGGGCATGGGGCGAAAACGGCACACCACCGGAGATAATGTATCCCAAGGACAAGATCAATCCCTTCTGCCTGGGCTGCCACCCCAAAGACAAGCTCCCTGCCGAGCTCCACAACTTTCTTGCCGACGCCTCATCGAAAAAAACCTGCACCGATTGCCACGGCGACCACCGCCTCGAAGAACGAAAGTGCAAATGGAAATAGACCGCTTCGCCGAACGCGCGGTCGCACACTTATCAGACGACTCAACAGAGCGCTGTGGCTTGCATTGGTCTCGATTCTGGCCTCCTCGGTCCCGATTGATGCAAAGCAAACCCTCGTAGAGAACTCTGCGCAGCTCCGAGATGCAATTCGCAACCTCGTACCTGGTGCAACTTTTCCCTTGGCGCCGGGCACGTACCGAGGAGGCATCCCCTTGAGATACTCACGAAACCTGCGATTCCGCTGATCGACCGGCATGCCGGTCAGAAATTCTCCAATATCGCCGCCGTGTGAATTGCCAGCAGCATCAGGTAGTCTAGGTCGCTTAGATTGTAGGGCGGGTGGTCCTCCGCGTTGTCCATGTATAGCACGCCGAAGCACCCGGTAGGATCCATAACGGGCGCAATCATTGCAGAGAGCACACCTTGCTCTTTTGACCGGGTTGAGACCTTGGGAAAGAGCAGGAATTGGCCCTTCTCCACGGCGTTGGTGATTTTCTCGTTGAGTGCTATCTCGCCCAGTCCAAGGGCTTTGCCGTCTATTGCTTTGCCTGCGTGAGAAGTCATCGGCCCTTCCGGCTCATTCCGCAACGCGCACCAGGCGCGACGAGCGTCGAACTGCCTGAATATGATAGTCAAGAGAGTCTTGAGAACTGCGTCCGGGCCGCCGGCTTTGCAGATTGCCTCTGTGGCCCGGAGAAAATCCTTCGACCGCTTGGCCGGAAACTTGATGTCGGGCGCGTGCTCGGCGTTCAGGTTCCTCGATATAACCTGAGCCTTGCGGGGCGCTGTTATCAGCGTATCTTCCAGATGGCTCGGTTTGTCGCCTTCGCTCCCAGCCTCGATGTCAATTTCAATGCTGAAACCGGCGATACGGACACAATCACCCGTTGTGATTTGCCTCTTGTGGATTGCCTTGTCGTTTAGATACGTTTTGTTGGCCGAGTCCAGGTCTTCGATCATCCAATTACCCTCGGGCGTGCTGAAGATTACCGCGTGCTGCCTTGAAACCTTTGTATCCGGCAAAAAAACCTGGCTGTCCGTCCCTCTTCCGATATGAATTGGGCCCGTCGTGAATTGGAATTCCCTGACGCTGCCATCACTTTGTTTTACAACCAAACGCATTGGCTTGCACCCTGATTTTGGACCGTATGCCCGTCTATTCCATTATCCGAAATCCGGAACAATCCGTCAAGCACAATCGCCAAAATGCCCGCGAAGCCCTGCGAAGGGCGCTTGCAGGCTATCCGAGGCGGTTTTCGCTTGACATTCCTGGGCGAATCAGATAGACTATGATGTATTCAAGGATGTGTGGTGAGAACCTCTGCCTTTGTTTTCTGCTGGGATGCTTTCTATGTGAAATGGTTTGTGTTTTCCGGCTGCTCTTTCTTGGTTGGATACTGAGGGTGTGAAATGAAACGTGCAATTTTGATGATGTTGGCCGTATTTGCGGCCACCGCCACTGCGAACGAGGGATTCGCCGCCGAATTGTTGCTCAGGCTCGGACCTCGAAAGTTTGTTCAGGCCGACGGCCTTGACATCGCAGTGGGCACATATTCCGTCCCATCCTTCGTGGATTGGGATAACGACAACGCCAAAGACCTGATAATCGGCGCCAAAGACGGGAAAGTGCGCGTGTATATCAACACGGGAGCCGAATCAAATCCGCAATTTGCAAGTTATTTCTACGTGCAATCCAACGGGACGGACCTAATCCGAACCGGGGCGGGATGTATGGGCTGTTTCCCGAGGGTGGTCTATTGGGACGCCGATGGCTGCAAGGATTTGCTCATCGGCCGAGTAGATGGGAAGGTCGAAATCTTTCTCAACGTTGCCACAGACGATAACCCTGCCTTCGACGGCGGAACGTTGCTGCAGGTCGGTCCGCCCGGCTCAAAGGCAGACATCAGTCTCGCAGGCCGAGCCACACCGGCTGTTGTGGACTGGAATAACGACGGCGCTAAAGACCTTCTCGTTGGAGAACGCTATGGGAGAATATACATCTACTTGAACGAAGGGACCGATACCGAACCCGACTTTCGATCGGTGGCATTTGTCCGCGAGAATGGTTCGGACTTGATTGTGCCGTCACAGCGTTCGAGTCCCGTCGTGATGGACCTCGACGGTGACGGCAAGAAAGATATATTGACAGGCAATACCAACGGGCAGCTATTGTTCTACAGCAATACGGGCACGGACGCGCATCCGAACTTCTCGGGCTACGACCCGGTCGAGGCCGACGGGCTTGCCATTGACCTTCCCGGCTCGCCGCGATCGAGGCCGTCGGTATGTGACTGGACTTGCGACGGCTACTTCGATGTCCTGATAGGCGCCTACGACGGAAAGGTCCATCTGTACCAGAGCGTACCGCAGCCGGGCGATATGGACAACGACTACGACGTGGACCTGGATGATTTTGCGGTCTTTGCACTCTACTACGGCTTTGCTGGCTGCGGCGATTGCGCCGGCGCCGACCTCATCGACGATGACATCGTGGACATGCTCGACGTGGCGGAATTCACGTTCTGGTGGCTCGAAGGCGCCGATAATTGATTATTGACTTAGCCACTCTAACAGTACCCAATTTGTCATTCCGAGCCCTGTCGGGGAGTCTATTCAAATACCCCCACAGACTCCCCGGGGGGCGAAGCGGCTCCTCATTTTGAAGTCAGGTTTTGTTGGAGCTTCCAAGCCGGTTCTCACCAATACAAACGGCCCGCACCATAGACAAAACAGCGAACTACCCCCTGCAATACTTCTCAAATACTAACACAACATATTCCTACAGATTTGTCAATTACGCCAACGACAGGATTTTCCAATGATTCTTTGCTCCTCTGTGTCAAACTTGTGCCCGCGCAGGCGGGTATTCCTGAAAACCTGCCCTGCGCAAAGCCGAATGGATTCGTGCTTAAATTCTCTTTCTGCCTTAGTGGCATTTTTTGTTAGCAATCTACTGCTTTTTGCTTATAATCAACCGTTCGTTCGCGATAGTCGGGGTTAAATAGCACCCTGTCGTAACCATACTTTGAATCTAAAGGAGTTGATGATGTGCAGGTATCGGTTATCCAGTGCGTTGCTTGCCGTTTGCATATTGAGTGTGGGCTGTGATGTTGATGGTATCGTAGGCGGCGTTACCGGTATCATAACCGGCGAGGTCGCCGATGGCGGCAGTATCGCGATTGTTGAGAGGCCGAGCACCGCTGCGGGCAACGATTTCTACGTCGGCAACCGTCCACCCTTGACGCCCAGCCCCTTTATAAAGCTGCCGATAGGCGCGATCGAGCCGGAAGGCTGGGTCCGCAGACAGCTCGAATTGCAGGCGGATGGGTTTCACGGACACCTGACCGAGATCAGCAGCTTCCTTAAGAAGCAAGGCAACGCGTGGCTCAGTCCCGCCGGTGAGGGTCAGCACGGCTGGGAAGAGCCTCCCTACTGGCTCAAGGGATTCAGCAACTGCGGTTACATCCTGCGAAATCAGCGCATGATCACCGAATCGAAAATATGGATCGAGGCGGCGATTCGAAGCCAAAAGGCCGACGGCTGGTTCGGACCCGGTAAGGGACGCAAGGGTGCAGCGACCCGCCTACAGGGACGTGAAGACCTCTGGCCCAATATGATCATGCTCTTCTGCCTCCAGAACTACTACGAGTTCACCGCAGATAAGCGCGTCATCAACCTGATGACCAATTATATGAAGTATCTTTGGACCGTCCCCGAAGACCGCTTCCTGGTCGGATATTGGCCGCGGATGCGCGGAGGCGACCTCCTGTACAGCGTATATTGGCTGTACAACCGGACGGGAGAGACGTTCTTGCTGGACCTGGCAAGGAAGGTCCACCGGCGCACCGCCGAATGGGAAAAGGATATAATCAACTGGCACAACGTGAATATGTCGCAGGGCTTCGGCGAGCCGGCCACATATTACATGCAGTCCAAGGACCCCAATCATCTCTGGGCAGCCGAGCGGAATTGGCGCAAAATCCGTGACATGTACGGCCAGGTCCCGGGCGGGATGTTCGGCGGTGATGAGAACTGCCGGCCGGGGTTTACCGGGCCGAGGCAGGCCGTCGAGACCTGCGGAATGGTCGAGATGATGCTTTCACACGAAATACTGCTCACGATTACGGGCGGCGCCAAGTGGGCCGACCGATGCGAGGATGTGGCCTTCAACTCGCTGCCGGCGGCATTTACCCCGGACTTAAAGGCACTGCATTACCTGACCGCCCCGAATATGATCCTTTGCGACAGGCACAATAAGTCCCCGGGTCTCCAGAACGGCGGGCCCATGCTGCTGTTCAATCCGCACATTCACCGATGCTGTCAGCATAACACCGGCCACGGCTGGCCTTACTATGCCGAGCATCTCTGGCTGGCCACGCCGGGCAACGGTCTGGCGGCAGTGCTGTACGCACCCTGCCGGGTAACAGCGAAGGTCGGAGACGGCGCGAAGGTTACGATCATCGAAGACACGCACTATCCCTTCGACGACAATATCGAGCTTACGGTCAAGACGAGCAGGCCCGTGCAATTCCCGCTTTATTTGCGTGTGCCGCTCTGGTGCGAGCAGGTGGAGCTGGCGATAAACGGCGAAACGACATCGGTCAAGGGTCGTCCGCGGTCGTATATTATGATTGACCGGGAGTGGATCGACGGCGACAGGGTGAGCCTTAAACTCGGCATGACAGTGACGGTGACCAAGTGGGACAAGAACAAGGACAGCGTCTCGGTGAACCGCGGCCCCCTGACCTATTCGCTGAAGATCGGCGAAAAATACGTCCGCCAGGGCGGGACCGACGAATGGCCCGCCTGGGAGATACATCCGACGACTGCGTGGAATTACGGACTCTTATTGGACGATTCCGACCCGGCCTCATCCTTCGAGCTTGTGCGGAACGAGTGGCCCAAAGACAACCAGCCTTTCGAGGCCAACGCTGCTCCCTTGGCGCTGCACGCAAAGGCCAAGAAAATACCCGAATGGCAAAAAGACAAGCTCGGCCTTGTCGGCCTCCTCCAGCCCAGCCCCGTCAAATCTGATGAGCCGACCGAGCAGGTGACGCTGATTCCAATGGGCTGCGCGCGGCTGCGCATTTCAGCGTTTCCAACTATCGGCGCCGGTGCCGATGCCCATAAGTGGCAGGCCCCGCCGAAACCGGCAGATTAGTAGTTGTTTCGAGGAACTCTTATGGCAAGGGATAAGATAACAATAGTCGGTGCCGGCAACGTCGGCGCCACGACCGCACACATTGCTGCAAGCAAAAAGCTCGGCGACATCGTGCTGCTTGACATCGTGGAAGGCCTTGCTGAGGGCAAGGCCCTGGACATCGCCGAGGCGAGTCCCATCGAGCTCTCGAGCCCCGCCATCGTCGGGACCTGCGACTGGGAGATCACCGCCGGAAGCGATATCGTCATCGTAACAAGCGGCTTCCCGCGGAACCCCGGAATGAGCCGAGCCGACCTGCTCGCAAAGAACGTGCAGATCGTAAAGGATGTCAGCACCAAAATCGCCAGGCACTCGCCCGATGCCATCGTCATCGTCGTCTGCAATCCGCTCGACGCAATGGTTTATACCGCTGCCAAAGTTATGGGCTTTGCCAAAGATAGGGTAATGGGAATGGCCGGCGTGCTCGACTCGGGTCGTTTTAGCTACTTTATCGCCTGCGAGCTTGGCGTAAGCGTAGAGGATATAAAGTGCGTCTTTATGGGTGGCCACGGCGACGATATGGTCCCGCTTCCCAGATATACAAGTGTCGCCGGCATACCGATCACCGAGATGCTTGACCAGGCCAAGATCGCAGAGCTAATCGAGCGGACGCGAAAGGGTGGCATCGAAGTAGTCAACCTGCTCGGCTACAGCGCCTATTATGCCCCTGCCGCCGGGGCAGTCAAGATGACAGAGGCCATACTCCGAGACACCAAGGCGGTCCTGTCATGCTGTGCTTATTGTCGGAGCGAATATAGTGCCGGGGGGTGTTTCGTGGGGGTCCCTGCCGTTCTCGGCAGAAATGGGGTGGAAAAGGTCATTGAGCTTGATTTGAACCGGTCCGAACGCAACCAGTTTGAACAATCGCTGGCCCACGTCAAAGAGCTTGCTGCGAAAGTTGATAAGCTCTTGTGACCAAAATGCAAATTTCTCTGGGCTATTTTGTTGTCGTTAGTCGAATAATGATGTAAATGAGGTGCTTTTTATAGGTGCTCTTTAACCGGTAGCAGGGGTAGTAATGGAGCTGATAAAGAAGATAAAGCAGGCCGAAGCCCAGGCCCGCGAGATTATCGAACAGGCCAAGGCGCAAGCGGCCAAGCAGGCCGATGAAGCTCGCCAGAAGCGACTGGCTGACCTGGCCGAAGCCGAGCAGCAAAGGAAAAAGGCCGTCGAAGCCGCCGTTGCAGATGCGCAATCACAAGGCCGAACCGACATCGAGGCTCTCAAAGCGGATGCCGAAAGTCGGCGCCGCCAACTGCGAGAGCAGACAAAAAGCAAGATGCCCGCCGCGGTCGAGAAAGTAATGGATTACTTGAGAGGTTAGCCATGGCCATTGCCCAAATGGCAAAAGTGATGATAGTCAGCCATCGCTCCCAAGTCTCGGACCTTCTCGAGGCGCTGCAGGCCGAGGGCATCTGCCAGATACTAAACGCCGAAGAGGCTATGGTCAGCAAGGATATGCCGGAGCTTGAGGGTGCTCCGCAACGGCCAAAGGATATCGAGGGGCTATTGGGCCGCCTGGATAAGAGCATCGCCTTTGTGAAGAACTATGCCGAGATCCCCAAAGGTCTTGCCGCGGCCCTGGCGCCGCGCACCGTTGTCGATGAGCAATCATATAGCAAGGTCGTTTCAGATCGCGGTATTGTGGGCGTTGTCGATCGCTGCGAGCTGGTCGAGGCGTCGATGGAGAGAACCAAGGCCGAGATTGAGAACCTTAGCGGCGGGCTTGAGGCGCTTCGCCCGTGGGAGGGCCTCGAAACTGCGGTGGAGGAAATCACGCGATTGCACCGCGTGAGCTGCTGGACGGCCCTAATACCGGTTCAGCAATTTGACCGGGCGGCCGAAAGAATAACTGAGCTTGGCGGCGCGATTCAAGTAGTAGGTGCGGCGGCAAACAAGCACGCCTGCCTTATTGTCTGCCTGAATGAAAGTGCCGATGACGTCCAGAAGGTGCTCCGCTCGGCCGAATTCGAGGCCGTGACCTTCGAGGGAATGACCGGGACGGTTGCAGAATTGATGGCCGAGCACACCGAGAAGCTGGCCCAGGCGCAAAAGCAGTTGGAAGAGCACCAGGCCCAGGCGGGCGCGTTGGGTGAGAATTTGCTCAACCTGGAGATTCTTAGCGACCATAACCAGAACCTCTTGAACCGAGAGCAGACCAGGAACGCCGCACCGGCAACCGAGCATACGGTCCTGCTCGAAGGCTGGGTCAAGAAAAAGGATTATGGCAGCTTAGAGAAGATAGTCTCTGGTTTCACGGCCTCGAGTGTGGCAAGAATCGAGCCCGCCGAGGGCGAACAAATACCGGTCGAAATAGAGAACAAGCGCGTTGTCAAGCCGTTCGAGGTAATTACCCGTCTCTACGGTATGCCGCAGCACTACAATATCGACCCGACGGTATTCTTAGCACCATTTTTTGCCTTGTTCTTTGGACTGTGTCTTACCGATGCCGGTTATGGGCTGGTTATGGTTGCCTTGATAGTTCTCTTAGTTAGGAAAACCCAGGGTGACAAGAAGCTGTTGTGGATGCTGGGTATATGCGCCGCTGCCACTATTGTCGCTGGTGCTTTGACGGGAGGGTGGTTCGGTGATGCCGTTCAACAGTTCGTACCGGCACTGAAACCGATGAGAGAAAAAATGATGTGGTTCGACCCATTTGAGAAACCGATGCTCTTCTTTGGCTTGTCACTGGCGCTCGGTTATGTGCAGATTATGGCAGGACTGATGATTGCGTTTGTGCACAACCTTAGACGAAAGCAATATATAGCCGGGTTGTGTGACCAATTTACCCTGTTGGTGATGCTCAATTCGATTGCAATATTTGCGGCGAGTAAGGCGGGGGTGGTCCCCATTGAAATCGGCAAATTCTTCGGAATTCTGGCGCTTATTCCAGCGGCTGTGATTCTGCTGTTTAGCCAGCGCCAGGGCGGTTGGGGCGGCCGAATCGGTATGGGAGCATACAACCTCTTTAGCACCATATTCATTGTGGGGGATGTGCTAAGTT